>JADGBZ010000041.1 GCA_015231175.1 Magnetococcales bacterium
GACCCCGATTCATGGCTTGCCTGCACATCAAATCAACACGGTTGAGCCACTAGCGCCAACCTCGGTTCACGTTGCTGCCTCGGGGCTGGCATGGTTACGGTAGAAGAAGGTAATGGTTGCCCAGGGCGGCACTTTTTTCCTGGTAGCAGTTGTCCACTCTGCCATGCTGCATGACGGTATGTAATTATTTCAATATGTTAAGATGTTTTAAAAATAGGGAACGAAATTTGCGAGGCATGAGACCAAACCTCCCGGACGACTTTTTCTCTGACGGGAACCTTTGACGCACCCTTACGCAAGGAATTGGTCATGCGAGCCACGTTTCAAGATCCCCTGATTGCCGACGCCCTGTTGATCATGGAAGCCGGACCGGAAGACCCCGGTTACGATGCTGCCTGGAGTTACTTGCTGAAGTGCCGCGATCCCATGGTCCAATCCATGTTGCGGCGCTCCATGGAGGCTGTTTATGGCCCTATGCCACCTGCAACAGGTTACAATGATGATGGGGATGCCTTCTGGACAACAGAGGTGATCGCCAGATACCTGGGGACCGATGTGACTTCTGTCGATGCCATCGTCGAAGATGTGTATGAGCAGTATGAAGAGGCCGCTGGAGTGATGGAGACCAGCAAGCTGCATCGCGTTCATTGAGATCCAGGCGGTTGCTGCCTTTTTGCTGCGCATGGTGCCCTTCTCTTCGGGTGTTGACAAAGAGGGGCGCTGTCGTGATGCCGGCCCACCGTTGGATTCAGGATGCTGTCCAACCTCCTGTCAGGGAGTCCCCAAGCCCCCTGGATCCTGATTCGTTGCCGGGCGCTGAATGGGTGGTGGAAAGACGATCTGGGCGGTGACCCATCGAGATGAAGGTGGCTGCCGGGGTCAGGGGTAAAGGCACAGAGATTGCAGTAGTGGGGTGAGCAGATAAGACGTTCAACTGCTGTAGATTGAAAGTCCTGATCCCCATGAAAACGCGATTCAAAAGATGGCAGAGTTGGACACTTCTCGGATTGGCGGCCACCCTTGCCATGGCTCAGCCCGGGTCGGCTGTAAACTTGCCCGAGGCCGTTTCCAGGGCCGTCACAACAAATCCGGAAGTCCTTGCTGCCAAGGAAAATCGATATGCGGTGGAGCAGTCCGTCGCGACGGCGCGGTCCGGATATCTTCCCTCCGTGGATGTCAATACAGCGCTGGGCCGGGAGTATGCCGACAACCCCGTTGGCCGTGCGACGGGCGATCAGGCGGTCAGCCAGAGTCGCAGCGAGTCCGGCATCAAACTGAACCAGATGTTGTTCGATGGCCAAGCCACCAAGTCGGGCGTCCAGGCTTCAACGTCCCGGGCCGCTGCGGCTGGATATGGCTATGATCAGGTTGCCGAGGGCGTGGCCATTGCAGCTGCCGAGGCCTACCTTGAGGTCATGAAACAGCGCGAGCTGCTGCAATTTTCCAACGACAATATCCAACTGCATAAAAAAATCCTCGGTCAGGTCCGGGAGCGGATCGCCCGTGGTGTGGGTACTCAAGCCGACGCTGAACAAACCGAGTCCCGTCTCGCGCTGGCAGATGCCCATACATCCTCATTGGAAGGGGCCCTGGAAAATGCCTTGACCCGGTATTATCGCATTGTGGGGGAGGCTCCGAGCGGTTTGATCCGGCCCGTACCCCAGGTTGACAAGCTGCCAAAATCTTTGGAAGAGTCTCTCAGAGAAGCCATGGCCCGCCATCCGGCCATACTGGTCGCCAGTCAGGATTTGGAGGCGGCTACGGCTTTACAGGAGGCTGCCAAGTCTGGGTATTGGCCCAAAGTCAACCTGGAAATGAGCGCCAACGCCAATGATCGCGCCGATGGCGTGAGTGGCTACGCAAAGGCTGTGGCCGCCATGTTGCGCCTCAATTATAACATCTTTCGCGGCGGGAGCGACAATTCCCGGAAAGAAGAGGCCCTGCGCCGGGTCGGACAGGCGCGCGAGCAATTGGAACAGGCCCGGCGGCAAGTGGAGGAGGGGGCGCGCCAAGCCTGGAAGGGTTACCTCGTCTCCCAGGATCGGGTCAAGCACCTCGAAAGACACCAGAATATCAGCAGAAAAGTGGCCGAGGCCTACCACGATCAATTTCAAACAGGGCAGCGTCCGTTGCTGGATCTTCTAAACTCCGAAAATGAGTTGATGACTGCACGCACAGACTTGCGTAAAGAGCAGTACAATCTCCTGACCAACAGCTATCGGCTTATGGCAGCCATGGGGCGCTTGCGGGAGTATCTGGAAACACAGCCGCTGACCCAGGTGGCAGCGCTTTCCGGAGAGTCGGCAGCACCCGAACTTCTCGTTGATGCAGGTGCAGGGGGGGCGTCTTTGCCAACGAAGGGAGGTGACGAATACGCACCTCCGGCACATATGTCTCTGGCGGGTACCACCCCCATGGGGAGTCGTCTTGCCGAGGAGAACCCACCAAACAGCTCGCCAAAGGTCACGACCACTGCTGCGCAGGGTGGATATGCCCTCCTCCTGGGGGCGTTTGCCAGTCGGGAGAGCGTGAACACGCTCCGTGACAAGCTCGCGCAGGGTGGATTCCCCCATTTTGAAAAGCTGTCCGTCGTCAACGGGAAACGATTCTTCCGGGTGCTTTGCGGTCCATACACGACAACCCGTGATGCCAAGGCTGCGGCTGGCCGCCTGCTGCAAGAGTTGGGTGCAGAGATCAAGGTCGTCAAGGAGAAAGATCGGAAAGGTCGTGAGTCTGGCGATCTTCATCTGGGACAGCCGCAAGACGTTCAACAACCCGTTGCGCGGATTGGCCAAATGGACAGGGTCGATTCACCCCAGGATGTTGGCAAAAAGACAAAATGGAATCCATCGAAACGTGTCAAGAAAAACGAGCCGGTTGTCGATGGTCGGACGCCGAAGGGGGAGTCGCATGATCCCAAACCCAAAGCCAGCAAAGAGAAGCTGGAAAAAGTGAAAAATAACGCCGATCCCCCGCCGACTCTGGAAAAAGTGAAAAAAAGCACCGACACCCCGATTGAAATGGACTTGCCGGAGGTGTTGAACGCCCTGCCAGGGGGCAAGTCGAAAGGAGGGGATGTCCAGCAGGGTGGCCAGGGGAACGAACTCGGAAAGGAGAAAATAGAGGAGTGGTTTTCCCACGCCCCGCGCTCGACGGGATCCCCCGACCATCATGCCACTCCGCCCAATCCTCTTCAGGATCATCGTGGGTCGCATACCCCTGGTGAGCCGTTCTGGCCAGAACCTTCCCAGTCATTGCCTTCCTGGAAAGAGCCGTCTGCTGGACCTTCCTGGCAGGAGCCGTCTGTCAGCCCGGATGTGCGTCATGGAGAGGGTTGGAAAGGTCTTCCCCAGGGTAGAGGGGTCGACGATCGGGGTGTCGGGTCTGGTTCTTCCCGAGATGAGAATCAAGCGAAGGGTGGCAAAAAATTCCTGCCAGTGGATGATGAAAATGGTGTCGATATGGCGCCGGGTCCGCAGCAGCCATTACCTGCCACCCCACGCAATGGCGAGGAAAATCCCCAGGGGGATAAAGGTGCGGGGCAACCCGGTGAAAAAGCGCCGGGCCAATCCCTCGATCAGGATTTGAAGAAATGGTTTCTGCCTAGTTGGGATAAAGGGAAAGAAAACAAGACTCCCCCGCCGGAAAAGGGATCCTCCCTTTCGGGGCCGCCTTCCCAGGCAAGTGTTGGTCTCAAGGGGGATTATGCCGTGTATTTGGGCTCGTTTTCGGTGCCCATGTTGGCAGAACGGGTCATGAATCAGGTGCGGCAATATGATCTGCCGACCTACAAGCAGAGTGTCGACGAACACGGGCGATCCATGGTTCGGGTCTTTGCCGGTCCATTTCCACATGAAGCGATTGCCCAGGATGCCCTGGCCAAAGTGAGGAAGGATCGAGAGATGACGGATGGCCATATCGTCAAAATGCGCACGGGAAGTCGGGGTGCGGAGCGTCGCGGAAAAGGTTCCGCCTACCTGGGGGCTACAGCTGCGTCCGGGAATATTTGACGAAATAGGGGCGTAAAGTCTTTCGCGTCAGGCAACGATTCACCCCCGACCAAGGATCGGGGTCCAGGGGGCTTGCTCCCTGGCAGGGCCTTATACTCTCTGTTCCGGCCTGAGGTGTCATTTGCTCCGGCGGGGGTGAAAAAGGCCGAAGGAACTTGTGTAACCGTGCAGGAAGGTCTTGCCGGCGACTGGGCCGATCTCGCCGTTGCCAAAAAAACCACCAAGGGGCACGTTGCCAAGAAATTGACGAAAGAGGTCTGTGTCATGGTCCGCACGTCCGAACAGGTTGCTTCCGCGTCCCAGGCAAGAAAAAACGACCGATCCTTTGGGGGAAATGGGCTCCCTTTGTTGATACTCCCTCAACAACCGGATCAGATCTTCGCGTGAGCTTTTGGCGTCACGAACGTGAAACTGGACAACCTGAAAGGGCTCCAGGACACCACCGACGGTCAGTGCTCCGCTCTCGGGATTGAGGCCCATCAGGTTGCGGATCAAAAAGTCACCTGGTCGATAGGTGACTTGGGCAGGTACCATGGCCAGTCCCAGAAACAAAGCACCGTGGACCAGATGCTGGTCCTTCTCGGCAGACTCTTTGATCAGCTCTGCCAAAATTTCGTCGGGTCTGCGTCCGTCCAGTTCCTGGAGGATGTTCTCCCGTTGGCGGGTGACAAACATGGGGTTGCCAATCGGGCGGCACCCCTGGGTTACGACTGTGTCAATCCGAATGTTACCTTGCAAAGCAATCCCGGTCAGCCCGGAATGATCCAATCGCCCATCTGTCCAGAGTAGATTGCCTCCGGGCCCCGTCCCTCCAGAGGCCATTCCACCCACCTTGGGCGCACCGGGATAGATGATGTCCATTTGACGCATGCAATGGTCGGCATTGAAGGAGAAAGGATCGGCAAGAAGGAGAAATTGCGCAGGCTGATCGCTGAGCGTGCCCGTGAGTTCCTGCCAATTTCCACTGTCCCATCCCAGCGTTCCCAGGTCAGGATACTCCATATGGAATACCCGCAAACGAACATCCGGCAATACCGCCGCAGTGATGGAGACCGCAGGACGAAACTCAACTTCATGCCCACCGCCGATGACACCATGGGCGGAACAGCCAATCCAGTGGCGGGGCTGCAAGCCGTTCTGCAACAGCTCTGGCACGTTTTTCGATGCAGCTTGGTACAGGGAAGAGACAAAAACAAGAGCCAAGTCGGGTGTTTGCTGGTCCAACTGCTCCCGGATGTCAAGGATTGCCAAACCCATGGCATCCGCTAAAGAGGTAGCTTCCTTGACGCTGGATCCCCATTTCATATGTTTGCCCTTGTCCTATCGTAACGATTCAGCACCCGGCAACGAACCAGGATTCAGGGGGTTGGCTTCAGCGTGGATGCACGCTTCATGTTTTGCCACTGGGCCATTCGTTGGCAACTGTGGCTTTGCGAATGATGACATCTCCGACGGCTTCATCGAGATCAGACGGCGGGTACAAGGCAGCCGCAGAGGAAAAAGAGGGTTCTACGCTTCTGGGGAGATCTTTGTGCTCGCTCCGTCCAGCAGCAGAGGAGCGAAACCGAGGGGGACGGCTGGGGCGTTTGCGAACGGATATTTTTCCTCCCAGATCCCGATTGCTCCGGTAACCTCGCCACAGCAAAATGAGAGCAGAAACAATGCCTATGATCCACCACGGGGTATTCCCATAGTGGCGGAGCCGATCAAGCCAGGTCATGAAAATTTTGGCTGGCTCCTGGGTCGTAAAACCCGAAGATTCCTCCTGATGCAGTGGATTTGCGGTGACCTTGACGGGCAAGGCGGAGGATCCGGAGCGGACCTCGCCAACCCCATCGGGTGAAGCCGGTTTGGGCATCACTGGAACGCGGTCCGCCCGGCTGGTCCGGGTCAGTTCCAGATCTTTGATGCGACGCTCCAGATCGTCCAGCCGTTGCTGACGTGGATCATCCTTGGCGACCTCTTCATCAGGCCGGACAGGACGACCAACCGAATCTTCGAGTTGGGCGACACGCTTTTCCAGAGTGGTAACACTGCCGGCTAGAGGCGCGATGGGGGCGTCCGATCTCTCCTCCAGCTTTTTCAGGCGCGACTCCATTTGATGCAGAGAGGATTTTGTCTCCTCAAACTTTGTGGCCAGGTGTGGCAGCTGCGTTTGCAACGATGTCACGTCCTGCAAGGCCTTTTTCAGAGTTTCCCGCACCTGATGCAGGGGTGGAGAATCATGGGATAAAGTGGGGATATCACCCGGCGGCGCGGTGTTGGCCATCTTGCCTTGCTGGGAGGAACGCACGGGAGTCGAAACCTCGACAACGTTGGCCCTCTTGCCTTGCTGGGAGGAATGCACGGGAGTCGAAACCTCAACGACCTCAATCTCCTGGTCAAGGTTCTTCGTCGTGGGTTTCACCGGGTTGGCTACAGGGAGATGACGGGGAGGAGGTTTTGCCGCCTGGACAGAAGCCGGGCTGGCAAAACTGGGTTTTTCCCAGTCGACGGAAAATTGAGGAAAACGAGTTTGCCTGTCGGAGGAGACTGTCAGAACCAGATCAAAATTTCCCCTGGGCGGAGGTGTCGCACTGGTCAGAACAGCCCGCATCTGTTCCCCGGACCCTTTCAATGCAACGTGAAAGTTTGCTGAGGCATCAAGATAGCGCAACCCAAGGAGACGATAGTCGGACTGGCTGCCCATGTGCAGGTCAGCCATTTTTTCTCCCGGTTCAGGGAAGATGGCAAACTGCGCCTGAAAAGGTTTTCCAGGTTCGCTCAAAACATTCAACGATCCGACCTGAAAGGCAGACGCACCTCCCGGAAAGAGAAGCCCCCCACCCAAAACGACGGGGAACATCGGCAGCATTTTCTGAAAATAAGAGAAAAAGCCACGAGGGTTGCGCTCAATGTCGATGTGGTGCATGGGTGTTATCCACGTTGGCAAAAAAAACCCGGACTGAAAGGCAGGGATGGCCACAGAGTATCCCTTATCTTTGCTTCGTTCCATGGTTCGTTTGTCGTCAGGCTTTTTTCCTTTCATCGTGCAGAACGACCCGATCTCTTGTCCAGTCAGACCGACACGAACCCTCATGAAAAGGGTTTGTCAGGTGGTGACGATTCACTATCCGGCAACGAATCGGGGCCCAGGGGCTGGCTCCCTGGCAGGTCTAGGACAGAGTCTTGGTGGGGTTCGGGGCGAAGCCCTGATAAAGGCATTCATATCCAGGTTTTTTTGAAAGGGAATTGAACAGTTACGTCCGATGCCGAATGATCACCCTTGCAGACGTAAAAAACCCGGGACTCAGGCGTCCCGGGTTTTGGATTCAGGCATGGTTTATCCGGTCATGACCGGGTCGAGGATCAGGCAAACTTTTTTAAGATGTCGGCTGGAACCACCTGTTGATGCAGAGCCGCATCCTGCCAGCTTCCCCCCCAGGCGAGAACAAAAAGCTGGGAGTAATACAACACCGGTATGTTGAAACGGGTGCCGAACATCTTGTTGACCTTCCCCTGATAGACCTCCACGTTCAATTGACAAACCGGGCAGGGTGTGAGGATGACCTCGGCGCCATTGTCCGCCGCTGATTGCAGGATCTCCTTGATCAGCGCACATGCCTTTTCATTTTCCGAGAAGGCCAGAGCGCCACCGCAACAGGCGACCTTTTTGGGGAAAGGAACCGCCGTGGCACCGGTCAAGGCGATCATCTTGTCCAGATATTGGGGATTTTCATAGTTGTCCCCGACGACGCCGAAGGGTCGGTTGGTCTGACACCCCACATAGCCGGCCACCTTCAGGCCGGTCAGGGGTTTGGTCACCTTGGATTTGAGGGTATCCCAGCCAATATCCTCGATGAGCACCTCGACCATATGCCGACTCTTGGTATGGCCGTCGTAGGACAAACCAGCCGCAGCCAGAACAGTGTCGATGTCGGCCTTGACGTGTGGTTCCTCCTCGATGCGCTCTTGGGTTTCCCGCAGGGCCAGCCAGCAGGCCGCGCAGGTGGCAACCACCTCTTTGCCGGGTTGTTGGGCCTGGGCCAGAGCAAAATTACGCGCCGTCAGGGCCATGCGGGGCAGTTGCCCCCCTCCGGCATAACCAATGGATGCACTGCAACAGTTCCAGTCATCAATCTCTTTGAGGTGTATGCCCAGAATACGGCACATGGCATGAACGGAGTTTTCCATGTTGGCCGCCGAGGCCATTTTTTCCGAGCTGCACCCCGGGTAAAAGGCGTATTCCTTCATTTCGCAGCCCCCCTCTTGCTCTCCAATTCAAAGGCCTTGTCCAACATTTTTTTGAAGCCATCATAGCCTTTGATCTTGCCTCGGATGGGAATCGGATTTAGCCTCTTGGATTTGAGCATGCCCAGGGCCACATCCTTCATTTCCAGGACATTGCTGATTCCCTGGCCTATGCCGTCGATGAAGTACAAACGCATGGAGAGTTCCGCCTCTCCCACGCGGCCCGTCTTGACAATATTGCTCCAGAACACCCTGGTGGCAAAGCGCTGGGTGGTCTGGTTGGGGTCGACGCGACTCTTCTCGATGGCGTACCGCGCCAAGCCATGCACAATGTGGGTGATGGGCAGACCCCGGGGACAACGCACGATACAGTTATAACAGGAGGTGCACATCCACATGGAGCTGCTCTTCAACACCTCCTCTTCCTTCCCGGCCCGCACCATTTGAAAAATTTGTCGCGGGCCAAACTCCCAATGCGGTCCCAGGGGACAGGAACCGGAACAGACGCCGCACTGCATGCACATCTTGATCCAGTGCCCCATCTCGGCGTTTTTGTACACCTCCCGGGCAAACGACAGGTTATAAGCCATTTTTTCGATCTCCTGCCAGATTATGATGCAACCGTGTGGTTCGGAACCAAATCAAAACTCCTTGAAGGGATTCGGTCCCAGCTTCACCAGGTTATCGACGAAATCGTTGATCAGTCCCGGCAGCGTGCCTGCATCCATGATGTTGACTTCCAGCATGCGCACCCGTTCCGACTCCAGTTTCAGTTTTTGCAACGTCTCGGAGACCTTGCTCAGACGAATCTCGGCAAGCGCCGAGCCACGAACGTTGTGGCACTGATAGTCATCACCGTGACGACAGCCCATCAACAGGACGCCGTCCCAACCACTGGACATGGCATCGGCGATCCAGACCAGGTTCATGGAGCCCATGCAGCGCAGGGGAATGATACGCACGTAGGAACTCCATGTTGCCCGATTGCGCGCTGCCATATCCAAAGCCGGATAGGCATCGTTCTCGCAGCAGAAGACCAGAATCCGGGGTTTTTCCTCGTCCTCCTCGGGAACTTCGCACGCTTTGAGCATGGAACCGATCATGTCCACCGAATAGTTGGCGAACGAGATGATCTTCTGTGGACAGGCCCCCATGCAGGTGCCACAACGTCGGCACCGCGTCGGGTTGAAGAGGGGGTTGCCTTTCTCGTCCTCGTTGATGGCGCCGAAAGGACACTCTTCAGTACACCGTTTGCATTGGGTGCAACCTTCGATGCGAAACGCAGGATAGGAGAGATCTCCTGCCCGGGGATGTACCGCCGCGCCGCGGGACACCGATTCGACCACCTGGATCGCCTTCAGGGCAGCTCCCGTGGCGTCCGTGATGCTGGCCGCGATACCCATGGGACGCCGAACCGGACCCGCAGCATAGATGCCGGTACGCCGGGTTTCGTAGGGGAAACAGATGAAGTGCGAATCCGGGAACCCCCATTTCAAGGCCGGCAGGCTGGGGCCCTGTCGATATTGCAGGTTCAGGACAAAGCTGCTGGTGTCCTGATCCTTGCCCACGGGAGAGGGAACATTGGGATCCTGGCTGTCGATGTTGGGAACCATGCCATTGGCAAGAACCAGCAGATCGACCTCCAAATTTTCCTGGGTGCGCAGAAGCTTGTCCTTCAGGTCAATGGTGAGGCCACCGCTGCCTTTGGCAACTTTCTGGATGTCGCCTTTGATGAAGATGGTGCCGGCATCCTGGGCGCCGCGATAAAAATCTTCCATTTGACCCGGGGTGCGGATCTCCTGGTAGACGACATAGGCGGAGCCGTCGGCATACTGCTCCTGGACATACCGGGCCTGCTTCATGGAGTAGACGCAACAAGCCCCTGAGCAGTACTCCAGGTGGTTCGTGTCGCGTTGACCGGCACACAGGGAGAAGGCGACCCGTTTGGCGGGTTGACCGTCCGATTTACGGACGATCTTGCCTGCCTTGGCCATGGCCTCGAACTCCAGGCTGGTGATGACGTCTGGAGAGACGCCATGACCGAGGTGACCCAGTTTGCCCGGATCGTACATGTTGAAGCCGGTGGTGACGATGATGGCGCCCACGCGGACGACAGAATCCTTGCCACCGCCGTGCAAGGTGACATCGAAGAGACCCGGGGCGCCGGCGGTCATCTTGACCGTGGTGCCGGTGAGAACCTTGATCCGGGCATGGCCCTGAACAGATCCTATCAGATCCTGAATGGGATTGGGCTGGGGATCCCGGTAGGGCGGCTTGCTGGCGGAGACCTTGTGCATCTCAGCCACTTTGCCTCCCAACTTGGCGCTTTTCTCCACCAGGGTGACCTGATAACCGGCGGCGGCGACCTCTTTGGCTGCCGTCAGACCGGAAAGGCCCCCACCCACCACGAGAACATCCTTGGAAAATCCAGGATCCTCGAACGGGACAGGCTGGTTCATTTTTTTGACCTTGACGCACCCCATGCGGAGGTAGTCTTCGGCCATCATCTGCCGATCTTCGGCAGCAGTGTCGTCTCCTTCGGCGACTGCGGTGGACCAGACTGCCATTTCCCGCAGACTGACCCGGTCCATGAGCTGGGTTCCCAGGCGGAAGGCTTCCACCTGCTCACGGGGAGAGCATGCGGCGATCACCAGGGCATTGACCCCTTCGCCGGTCATATCCTTGCGGATAAACTCCAGTCCCTCGGCACCGCACAGGAACTCATGATTTTTGACAACGGGTATCTTCTGTTCCTTCTGGGCGACTTTTTTCAGGGCTTCGATGTCGAGGGCTTCACCAATCCCGCAGCCGGTGCAGACGTAACAGCCGATCTTTGTATCTTCCATCGCCACTTATCCTTTCGCTTGGGCCAGACTCTGGATCGCTTTCATGGCTGCCGCCGTGGCAGACTGCACCGAACCGGCCACATCCAGTGGACCAGCGGCGCAGCCGACCGAGATGATGCCACCCCCGGCGTTGACCACAAACCCATAATCATCCACGGGAACACCTTCCGCCGGAACGGGTTGCGCGGCGGAGTTGGGTTCCATCCCCGTGGCCAGAACCACCATGTCGAAACTCTCCCGGTAGCGCACCCCGGTCAGGGTGTCTTCCCCGATGACGATGGGGTTGCCGGTGGCCGCATCCTCTTCGATGCGGGCCGGCTTGGATTTGATCCAGCGAATGTTCGAATCAGCCTCGACTTTTTTCTGAAACCCTTCGTAGCGATCCATGGCCCGCAGGTCGATGTAGAAGATGGTCACCTTGGCGTCTGGATATTGGCCGCGGACGTAGGTGGCCTGCTTCATCGAGGCGAGACAGCAGATCCGGGAGCAGAACGGCAGATAGTTGTGATCCCGCGACCCGGCGCACTGAATGAATGCGATCGATGCGGGTTCCTTGCCATCGGAGGGGCGTTGAATCTTCCCCTTGCTGGGTCCGAAAGGGGCGGCCATGCGCTCAAAACGCATATTGGTGGTGACGTTGGCATACTGACCGAATCCGTAAGGACGAATCTTTTCAGCATCATAGGGTTTCCAACCCGTGGCCCAGATGATGGAGCCCACTGCCAGATCCACACTCTTGGCAGCCATATCCGGCTCAATGGCGCCAACCTTACAGACCTTGACCAACTGACGCGCGGCGTCGCTCTTGGCAAACTCGGCATCCATCACGTACCGGCTGGGAAAGGCCATCTCGTGGCCACCGTGGATCGCCTTGGTGGTTCCCAGGCCAAAGTTGAACGGATTCGGGATCTCTGCATCACAGGCCCGGGCGCAATCGCCGCAACCCGTGCACTTGTGGTTGACGAAGCGCGGATTTTGCCGGAGACGCACGGTGTACTTGCCCGTTGTCCCCTGGATATTCTCCACCTCCGTCAAGGTGTGGAAGGTGATCCGGGGATTGTTCCGGAGTCTCTGGTAGTTGATCTCCAAGCCGCAGTTGGGACTGCACAGCTTTGGAAAATACTTGCTGTGCTGCGCCACGCGGCCACCGAGGTAGGGAGATTTTTCCACGAGGATGACCTCGTGTCCCACTTCGGCAGCCTCAAGGGCGGCAGTCAGACCGCTCATGCCGCCGCCGACGACCAGTATTGTTTGGCTTGCGGCGTTGCCACTCGTCATGTTTCACCTCCGAGAGGATTATGATAAAGACTGCACCTGATCTGGATCCGTCAATCAACAATGCGTCCATAACGAAAACTTGTGCCCAATAGAATTCACCTATGAACCATCGACTTGGGCTTCTCGTGCTCCGTGGAAGGGGAAGGATAAGGTTCTTGTGCAAAACCTTCAATAAGAAATCGGCATCCAGACATAGATGTTTTTTTGTGGTCCGCAGAGGGAACCAAACGGGAAGAAAACCGTATGTGTGGGAAATGCCCGGGATCCTGACGGGGCGTTGCGTCGTGGAGGGGTTGGTGGTATAAGATCCTTGCCTGGAATGGTCTGGGTGCAGTTAATTTCTCACGCCGAGCGACTGGCGGTCCCGGTGCCCACAATCGGGTTGGATCGCGCACCACGGTCCCGGCGGCGGATTGAACCGAAAAACGGAGAAACAAGTGACTAAAATCACGATTCGGGAACTCATGGAAGCCGGGTTTCACTTTGGTCATCAGACCAAGCGTTGGAATCCGAAAATGTCCCCCTTCATCTTCACCTCCCGCAACAAGGTCCATATCGTCGACCTGCAACAGACTGTCCAACTTCTGCGCAGCGCCTGCGGCTTCGTCCAGGATGCCGTGGCCAAAGGGGGGCATGTTCTTTTTGTTGGCACCAAACGGCAGGTGGTCGACATGGTGGCCCAGGAGTCCGAACGGTGTCATCAATACTTTGTCAACCACCGTTGGCTGGGTGGAACGTTGACCAACTGGAAGACCATCCAGGGCTCCATCCGCCGCCTCAAAGACATTGAAAAGATGAAAAGTGACGGTACCTTCGAGGCCTTGACCAAGAAGGAGGCGCAGAGGCTGGATCGTGAGCGCGAAAAGATGCAACGTGCCCTCGGCGGGATCAAGGAAATGGAGTACCTGCCGGATGTGCTGATCGTGGTGGATACCAACAAGGAGTCCATCGCCGTCAAGGAGGCCAACAAGTTGGGTATCCCGGTCGTGGCTCTTGTCGATACCAATTGCGATCCCGACCCGATCCAGTATGTGGTTCCCGGCAACGACGATGCCATACGTTCCCTCACCCTTTTCCTGCGTAAAATGTCCGATTCCATCCTTGAGGGTGTGCAGATCCGCAAGGAGACCATGCCGGAAGATGCCGGTAAGAGAGAGCCTGAGCCTGTTTCGCCGCCTTCGGACCCCCTCCTTGAAGAGATGATCGCCCTCGACGATGAGTCGTGACCTGAGAGACAAGGGAGAATACCGATGGCAGTGACAGCCCAGATGGTCAAGGAACTTCGGGAAAAGACCGGCGCCGGCATGATGGATTGCAAAAAGGCCCTTGCTGAGGTGGATGGCAACCTGGAAGCCGCCGTGGATTGGTTGCGCAAAAAAGGACTCTCCACCGCCGCCAAAAAAGCCAGCCGTGTGGCCAGCGAAGGCAAAGTCTTTGCCGCCGCCAAAGGTCAACGTGGCGTCCTTCTCGAAGTCAACCTTGAGACCGATTTTGCCTCCAAAATCGATAAGTTTATTCAGTTCGGCGAGACGTTGGCCCAACTTGCCCTGGAGAAGGCCCCCAAGGATGTCGAGGCGCTGAAAACGCTTCCCTTCCCCGGGACCGGCCACACCGTCAGCGAGGAGTTGACCCAGCAGATTGCTGCTGTCGGCGAGAACATGAACATCCGCCGTTATGCCCTCCTGGAGACCTCCGTGCCCGGGATGGTTGCACCGTACCTGCATATGGGTGGGAAAATCGGTGTTATCGTGGTCATGGAGTCTGTTTCCCAAAAGGGAGCTGAATTGGCCGAGTTGGGCAAAAAAATGGCCATGCATGTCGCTGCCGCCGCTCCTGCCTACCTGGATCGGCAGTTGGTT
The DNA here is from genome assembly GCA_015231175.1 of Magnetococcales bacterium. NCBI lineage: Bacteria > Pseudomonadati > Pseudomonadota > Magnetococcia > Magnetococcales > Magnetococcales bacterium. The sequence continues at coordinate 14,224 of JADGBZ010000041.1, forward strand.
CCTGCCGAGGCACTGGATCGGGAACGTGCGGTTCTGAGTGAACAGGCGCGCGCATCCGGCAAGCCGGAAAATATCATCGCCAAGATGGTCGAAGGTCGCTTGAACAAATACTATGCCGAAGTGTGCTTCCTGGATCAGCCCTTCATCATGGATCAGGATGCCTCCGTAACCAAAGTTCTTCAGGCCGCTGCCAAGGATCTGGGCGCCCCGGTCCGTTGTACGGGCTTTGCCCGTTTCGTCCTGGGCGAAGGTATCGAAAAAGAACAAAAAAACTTTGCCGAGGAGGTTGCGCAGCAGCTGGGGTAGATCATCGTGAATGCCAATAGCCGGTATCGTCGTGTGCTGGTCAAACTGTCCGGGGAGGCCCTGATGGGCTCTTCCCGGGATACGTTCGACCATCGGTTTATGGATGGGCTTGCCCGTGAACTTCAGGCTGCCCATGTGGCTGGTGTGGAGTTGGCCCTCGTGGTCGGGGGGGGGAATATATACCGGGGAGGCACAGAGGGCGCCCGTGGTCTGGAACGGGCCCGTGGCGATCATATGGGTATGCTGGCGACGGTCATCAACTCCCTGGCTATCCAGAATGCCTTGGCATCGTTGGGCCTGGAGAGCGTGGTGCAATCTGCCATTGCCATGCCACAGGTTGCCGAGCCCTTTGTCCTGCGTGCGGCCTTGCAAGCCCTGGCACAGGGGCGCATTCTCCTTTTTGCTGCCGGTACCGGCAATCCTTATTTCACTACGGACACGGCTGCCAGTTTGCGGGCTGTTGAAATCGGGGCAGACCTGCTCCTGAAAGGCACCAAGGTCGATGGCGTTTATGCCGCCGACCCCAAAATCCACCCCCATGCCGAACGTTTCGACCGCCTGACCTTCGACCAGGTGATGGAGCGGAAACTCCAGGTGATGGATCTGACCGCCATCTCCTTGTGCCAGGCCAACCGTATGCCTATCCTGGTGTTTTCCATACTGGAACGTGGTGTGTTGACCGCCATCATGCAGGGCGAACGACGTGGAACCTTGATAGAGGAGGCCTTATGAACGATCCCCGTTTAAAGGATGCCCGGGAGAGAATGAAGAAGGCCGTGGATGTCCTTCGTGCGGAGCTGGCAGGGGTCCGCACCGGTCGAGCCTCGACGGCGCTCCTGGAGCACATTCACGTTGAGGTCTATGGCCAGCAGATGCTCCTGAACCAGTTGGCATCCCTGACTGTGCCCGAGCCCCGAATGATCGCCGTGCAGCCCTGGGACAAAGGAACGACCTCGGCCATCGAAAAGGCCATTCACGAGGCCAACCTGGGTCTGAACCCCATCAAGGACGCCGACATGATCCGCGTTCCGTTGCCGGAGTTGACCGAGGAACGCCGCAGGGAGTTGGTCAAGGTGGTGCATAAGTTTGGGGAGCAGGCGAAGATTGCTGTCCGCAACGTCCGACGCGATGCCATCGACCTGGTCAAAAAACAGGAAAAAAACAAGGAACTGTCCAAAGATGTTGCCCGCCAGATGGAAAAATCAGTCCAGGAGATCACCGACCAACAAATCACTGATATCGAAAAAGTTGTCGCGCAAAAGGAGTCTGACATCCTTGCCATCTGAGTTTTGTGATCCTGTCGTCACCCTTGTGAAGAACGATTTATGAATGAACTGAAAAAAGAGCAGCTGCCTCGCCATGTCGCCATCGTCATGGATGGCAACCGGCGCTGGGCCAAGTCTCGCTTTTTGCCGCGTCTGGAGGGGCACCGCCAGGGGGTGAAGGCGGTGCGTCGGACAATCGAGGCCTGCATTGATTTTAAAATACCCACCTTAACTCTCTACACTTTCTCTTCGGAAAATTGGAATCGGCCCGCCGAGGAGGTCTCGGCCCTCATGAACCTTCTGGCCCTGCACCTCCGGAAAGAGATGGACGAACTGGTCAAGGAAGGGGTTCGCTTTCGCGCCCTGGGTCGCATCCAGGAGCTGGCCCCGAACATTCGCGACTTGGTGCGCGAAATGGAGGACAAAACGCGCCACAATACCGTGTTGAACTTTAATATTGCTCTTAATTACGGTGGACGTCAGGAGCTTGTCGATGCAGTGCGTGGCATTGTTGCCAAAAGCCAGGCTGGGCAAATCAGCTCGCCGCTTGAGATCACCGAAGCGTATATTCACCAATATCTGACGACCGCCGGTCAACCAGACCCGGACCTTTTGATTCGCACCGGGGGTGAGCGCCGCATCAGCAATTTTCTTCTCTGGCAGGTGGCCTACACCGAGCTTGTTTTCATGTCCATCCACTGGCCGGATTTCAATCGCGACCATCTGCACGAAGCGATCATGGAATACAGCCACCGCGAACGCCGTTTTGGCGCTGCGCAATAACTGCATCCCCGTTCACCCAGGATGATTGTTCGGATTGTCTCCGCCCTTGTGCTCGCGCCATTAACCCTGGCTCTGCTCTTTTTTGGAACCTCACAGCAGCTTTGCGTCGTTGTCTCGTTGATTGTGGCCGGCCTGCTGTACGAGTGGCACCGGTTTCGCCCGCCTCTGGTCCGCGTCGATCTGGCGTTGTCCATCTGCCTGGGTTGGTTGCTCGTCATTTCGCACTGCATGGGTCGAGCCGATTGGCTGCCTGCTCTTCTGACGGGTGGGTTGGCCATCTTTCTTGGTGTGGCGACATGGCGTTTCTCCCCGGAAAACCGGGTGCTGGATCGCACGGGCTTTCTTGTTTTTGGGCAGATTTACTGCACCATGCCCCTGGTTCTCTTTCTCCAGATTCATGCCATGCCCCATGGCCCGTCGTTGTTGGGCATGCTACTGTTGATCGTATGGGGGACCGATATCGGGGCGTATTTCGCTGGCCGGGCCTTTGGCAAGAAAAAACTGGCTCCGCAGCTGAGCCCCGGTAAAACCTGGGCTGGCTTTTATGGTGGTTTGGCCTTTGGCACCTTGGCTGGCTGGCTGGCGGCCACCCTCCTCCTTGCGACCTACAAACCGTGGCATATCCTGCTCCTCGGGTTGATCCTCTCTCTGGTTGGGCAATGGGGCGATCTGGCGGAATCGATGGTCAAAAGGGAGTCGAACGTCAAGGATTCTGGAAGCTTGATCCCCGGCCATGGCGGCCTTCTGGATCGTCTGGACAGCCTGTTGCTGGCCACGCCGGTGTTGAACCTTTGTCTGTTTGGAGTCGACCTGATTGGAAATTAAGAACATTGCCATCTTGGGTTCCACAGGATCCATTGGTCTCAACACCCTGGATGTGATTGCCGCCAATCCGGACCGTTTTCGTGTCGCGACCCTGGCTGCGGGGCGCAATGTCCGGTTGTTGGCCTCCCAGGCACGGCAATTTCACCCCGAGGCTGTGGCTGTGGAAGACCAGGAAGGAGCATCCTGGTTGACCCGGGAGTTGGCCGATACCTCTGTCCAAGTCCTCTCCGGTCAGCAGGGAGTGATGGAGGTGGCCGCTTGGCCATCGGTCGCCATGGTAGTATCTGCCATTGTGGGTGGAGCGGGCCTGCCTCCGACGCTGGCAGCCGTGCGGGCTGGCAAGGATGTCGCCCTGGCCAACAAGGAGTGCCTGGTCATGGCGGGCTCTCTGTTCATGGAGGAGGTGGCCCGGCACCATGTCCGCCTTATTCCAGTGGATTCGGAACATAGTGCCATCTTTCAGGTGTTCAACCAGAAAAATGCCATGCGTCGCCTGATTTTGACCGCCTCGGGTGGCCCTTTTCAGGGGTGGAAGCAGGCGCAACTGGCCCAGGTCACACCCGAACAAGCCTTGGCGCACCCCAAATGGAACATGGGAAAAAAAATATCCATCGATTCAGCTACCCTCATGAACAAAGGTCTGGAAGTGATCGAGGCCCACTGGCTGTTTGATGTTCCTGCTGATCGGATAGAGGTGGTGATTCATCCCGATAGTATAGTACATTCGTTGGTGGAGTATTTGGACGGTTCGATTTTGGCGCAAATGGGAGTTCCCGATATGCGGACACCGATTGCTGTGGCCCTGGCTTTTCCTGACCGGGTGCCGGTTCCTGTGCCCTCCCTCAACCTGGTTGCGCTGGGCCGCCTGCTTTTTTATCCTGTTCCTGACCGTGCGGATTTTCCCTGTCTTGGTTTGGCCTATGACGCCTTGCGCGCCGGGGGGGCGGCACCCACCATTCTGAATGCTGCCAATGAAGTGGCTGTCAGCGCGTTCCTGGGGGAAAGCCTCTCTTTCCCGGGCATTGCGCATGTGGTCGAACAGACCTTGAGTACGTTGGGCGGATCTCCCGTGCATACTCTCCAGGATGTGATGGAATGGGACATGATGGCCCGGAGCAAAGCTCGGGAGTGGTCGCACCGCATCTCCGGCAGGACGGTGCATCCATGTTGACCAGCACCATCTTTTGGGCTGTTGTCGTCCTGGGAGCTCTGATTTTCGTTCACGAGCTGGGTCACTTTTTGGCAGCCCGCTTTTTCCAGGTCAAGGTATTGGTCTTCTCGCTGGGTTTTGGCCCCCGCATCTGGTCGTGGCGATCCTCCGAAAAGGGTACGGAATATCAACTTGCTGCCATTCCTCTGGGCGGTTACGTCAAAATGCTGGGGGAGTCTCCGGATGATACCGACCCCATCGCCCCGGAGGATCGTCCCTTCGCTTTCAACGCCAAACCTGTATTTCCGCGCTTCTGTATCGTTCTTGCCGGGCCGATGTTCAACTTTTTATTTGCCATCGTTGCTGTGACTGCCGCCAACATGATCGGCGTTGGCGAACTGTTGCCGGTCATCGGCAGTGTGTCGGAGGGGATGCCTGCCCAGTCCGCCGGTTTGTTGCCCGGAGACAGGATCACCTTTGTTGGGGATCAACCGGTCAAGCGTTGGGATGTCATGAGCCGGAGCATCAAAAAAAGTCATGGCGAGTCTGTCGAACTGACCGTTGTCCGGGGCGAAAAGACCTTTCAGGTCTCCATACTGCCCCGTGTGCATGAAGTGCCGAACCTTTTTGGTGAACCTGTCAAGCAGGTTTTGATCGGCATCCTTCCCAGCCGGGATGAAGAGATCGTCCGCTATCCGTTCTGGGAGGCTTTGGGCCATGGTGTCGTCCATACCTGGCAAATGACCGACATGATGATGACGGGTATTTGGAAAATCATCACCCGTGTGGTTTCGCCCAAGGAGATTGGCGGTCCCATTCTCATTGCCGATTTGGCGGGCCAGGCTGCCCGGCAGGGGCCAACCAACCTGCTTTTTTTCATGGCAATGATCTCCATCAACCTGGGGCTTCTCAACCTTCTGCCCGTTCCCATCCTGGATGGCGGCCATTTGATGTTCCTGACCGTGGAGGGCATTCTCGGACGGGCGTTGAACGAAAAGACATTGGTGATGGCGACCAGGGTCGGGATCATGTTTATCGTGGCCCTGATGTCTCTGGCCTTTTACAATGACATCTCCCGATATTTCTCGGAACACTGATCGAGATCGATATGAAAATACCCAACGCTTTTTACATGCTGTCGGCTGCCAGGAGCGGTTTGTTGGCGGCGACCATGCTCCTGCTTTTGGGTATTCCCCGACCGCTCCTGGCCCAGGAACCCGGTGTCGTGGAAAAAATTCGTGTTCAGGGTGCGCAACGGATCGAAGCTGATACCGTCAAGAGTTACCTCAAGATCGATCGGGGACAACCCTTCGACCCGGAAGCCATTCGGCAAAGCCTCAGGGCACTCTATGATACCGGTTTTTTCAAGGATGTGGCCCTGGATCGCGACCGGAATGATCTCGTGGTCCGGGTTGAAGAAAACCCGATGATTGCCGAAATCAAATTTGAGGGTATCGACGCCTTCTCCCAGGAGGAGTTGGAAAAAATGGTGCGCGTGAAAGCGCGATCCATCTACAACCGCGCCAAAACCGAAAAGGATCTGGCCGGACTGCGCCAGGCCTATCGGGTCAAGGGGCTCTTTTTGGCTAAAATCGATCTTCTTATCAAGCCTTTGGATAACAACCAGATCAACCTGGTCTACCGGATTACCGAAGGAGAGAAATCCAAGGTCAGGGATGTCAGGGTGATTGGCAACCACAAAATCAGCCAACGCGATTTGATGAAAAAATTGCTGATCCAACCCTCCGGTTTTTTTTCCTGGTTCACCGAGGATGATACCTATGATCGGGAAAAGCTTCTCTCCGATCAGGCCCAGTTGCGGGATTATTACCTGAATCAAGGCTATGCCCGGGTCCAGGTCAACTCTTCCGTGGCTGAAATGACCCCTGACCGACGTGCCTTCGTCGTGACCCACTCGATCCAGGAGGGGGAGCGTTTCAAATTTGGTCGTACCGAAATCAAGGGTGATTTTGATGAATTGCCCATACAGGATCTTTATGCAGAGTTGGGGTTCAAGAGTGGCGATTGGTACTCCCGTGAGGAGTTGCGCAATTCACTCGATAAACTCAACGACAAGGTTGGTGATTTTGGCTACGCCATGTTGGATATTCAGCCCGATCTTTCCATTCACGATGACACCAAGACCGTGGATATCCTTCTCAATATCCAGAAAGGTCGGCGGGTTTATCTGAACCGCATCGACATATCCGGCAACACCCGGACGCGGGACGAGGTGATTCGTCGGGAGATGCGCGTGGTCGAGGGGGAACGTTTTTCAGCCAGTCGCATTCGTAAGTCGAAAAGTCGCCTGGATGCCTTGAATTTTTTTGAAAAGGTTGAGATCACAACGCCACAGGCGGCTGATGGCGAAGATCGGGTCGATGTACAAATCAAGGTGGAAGAAAAGGCTACGGGCGCCTTCACCATCGGGGCAGGCTACTCCACCGTAGATCAGGTGATGGGATCGGCCAGTATCACGCAAAACAATTTTCTTGGGAAAGGCCAGAGGGTCTCCCTCTCCTTCGACCTTTCGGCCCACTCTTCGAACTTCAATCTGGGTTTCACCGAACCCTACTTCATGGACCGAAACATGTCGGCAGGGTTTGATATTTTTAACCGGAAAACAAATTATTTGTCCACTTCCGCCTATAAACAGAATAACCTCGGGGGCGATTTGCGCCTTGGGTTTCCCCTGAATGACCGGCTGTCGGATACTGTGACCTATAGCTTGACCCATGTGGAAATTTACGATGTTGCCGATGCTGCCTCGAATATCATCAAGGAGCAGGCGCAGCGGAGCCCCTACCTGCAATCCATGGTCAGCAACAGCTTGTTGTGGAGCAACCTGAATGACCGTTTTCTCCCTACGGAGGGTCGATCTCACCGTTTGGGGACCGACCTTTCCGGGTTGGGTGGTGATGTACGCTTCGCACGGGCCATGACAGATCACAGTTTCTATCATACACTGATCGGCAAGGGGGATCTGGTCGGACACTTGCGCGGGCGCACGGGCATCGTTGAAGGCCTGGGTGATGATGTGCCCATCTTTGAAAGGTTTTTCCTGGGTGGCTCGCGGAGCATTCGGGGTTTCAAGCCCGGTGGTCTGGGACCGCGCAGCAACGATGGCGAAGCCCTGGGCGGCACCTATTTTGGGCAGCTGAATTCCGAACTGATCTTTCCTTTCCTTGGCTTGGGTGACAAAGGGGTGCGAGGTATAACCTTCGTCGATACGGGCCTGATCGGTGATATTGAAAAACTGGGGGGAGGTGTCAATACGGTTGAATCCAGCTCTCCCCGGGTCTCTGCCGGTTTTGGGCTTCACTGGGTCTCCCCGTTTGGCCCGTTGCGCTTTGAGTTTGGTTTCCCCCTGAAAAAGGAGGAGTTCGATAGAACCCGTACCTTTGACTTCAGCATTGGCACAGCCCTCTGACAAAGGTTGCCCCTGCTCTTATAGCTTCTTCCATTGGATATGCCGACTTGCAATGACAGGACTTCCGCACATGGTCAAAAAACAGATTGCCCTTATCGCCTTCCTGGTATGTGGCCTCACCTGGGGTACGACCGCCCAGGCGGGGGAAAAGTTTGCCTTTGCCGACGTGGACAAGGCCATGAATCAATCCCAGGCTGCCAAAAAAGCCAGAGAGCTTCTTGACCGCAGCTTCACCAGCAAGCAAAAAGAGCTGACCGCCATGGAGGGTGAGATTAAAGCCATGGCCAGCGACCTTGAGAAAAAGAAAAACATTCTGGCCCCCGAATCCATGGCCGAGTTGCAGGAGAAAATTCAGCAAAGACGCCGTGAGCTGGGGCGGTTGGCAGAAGATCATCGTGCATCCCTGGATCGTGAGAATGCCAACTGGAGCAAAAAAATCACCCGTGTTCTGCTTAGCGTCATTCAGGATATCGGCGCCGAAGAGGGGTATACGGCCATTTTTGGCAAAGGGCAGGTCATCTATGCCAACCCAAAGATCGATATTACGGATCGGGTCTTGGAACGGCTTGACACCCGTGCCATGGAGTTGTTCTGATCGACGGCAGTACCATCCCGTTATGGGCGTGAACCGTGGGAGACGCCATGCGGCTCCCGAAGCCAAAGGATGCCGGGAATTCTCCCTCCATCCACGAAATTCAACCAGCGGGGAATCAAATCAATGGAGTCCAATCCCCTTGCAGAGATCCTTGAAAGTTTGCCGCATCGTTATCCGTTCTTGCTGATTGACCGGATTATTGAAGCGGAACCCGGTAAGCGTATTGTCGCCATCAAAAATGTAACGTTCAATGAACCCCACTTCATGGGACATTTCCCGGACAATCCGGTCATGCCAGGTGTTCTCATTCTGGAGGCGATTGCCCAGGCCGGCGCCTTGCTCGCCTGCCGTACCGATCCGGCGGCCATCAAGGGACGCCTTGTCTATTTCATGGCCATTGATCGCGCACGCTTCCGCAAGCCGGTCTTGCCTGGGGATCAACTCCGGATCGAAATGACCCTGTTAAAAAGACGTGGCGATATCTGGCGATTCAGTGGTCAGGCTCTGACAGATGGCGACGTGGCCGCTGAGGCGGAGGTCATGGCCATGACCCGTGATCGAGGTCAGCCAGGTGAGTGATTCGACCTTTGTTCATCCCACAGCGGTCGTTGAGCCCAACGTCAAACTGGGTCGCCGTGTGCGCATCGGGCCTTATGCTGTCATCGGCTCCACTGTTGAACTGGGCGATGGCGTCGAGGTGGATGCTCATGCGGTCATCGAAGGACGGACCACGATCGGCGAAAACAGCCGGATCTTCAGCTTCTCATCGGTTGGCAAACCCCCCCAGGATATTCACTATGCCGGTCAGGCGACCTGCGTGGAGATCGGACGCAACTGCTCCATTCGCGAATATGTCTCCATCCACCGAGGTACGGAGGAGGGGGGTGGGCTCACCCGGGTCGGCGATGGTTGCATGATCATGGCCTATTCCCACGTAGCCCACGATTGCCGCGTCGGTGACCACGTCATCATGGCCAATGGCGCCACCCTCGCCGGACATGTGGAGATCCAGGATCATGCAGTAATCGGAGGTTTGACGGCCATCCACCAATATGCACGGATAGGCCGTAATGCATTCATTGGCGGAGCTTCGGCGGTCTCCATGGATGTCATCCCCTTCGCTTCCGCCGCTGGCAACCGATCCAAGATCGTCGGTGTCAATGTCGTTGGCCTGCGGCGGCATCGTTTCTCCGAAGAGACCATCAAGGCGATTCGCAACGCGCACCGGATTATTTTTCGCTCCAATCTGCGTCTGGAAAAGGCCATCGAAGAGTTGGAACGTCAACACCACTCTCTGCCCGAAATCCAGTATATCCTGGAGTTTCTCCAGACCACCCAGAGGGGTATCTGTCGCTGAGGTTGGTGAGCGGTAACCATTCAGTACCCTTTCAAGAAAAGCCTGGACATGAAAGCCTTTGTCGGGGCTCTGTCCCGACCCCCACCAGGATGCTCTTCTGGTCTTGCCAGGGAGCCACCCCCCAGCGGGAAACAGCTCATGAACCCTGTCCTGCCTTTGGGCTCCCGTCTCGGTCTCATCGCCGGCAGTGGGCAGTTGCCGTTGTTTTTTGCCCGGTCTGTGCGCCAAAAAGGTGAGCATGCGCTGGTGGTTGTGGCTCACCATCACGAAACAGACCCTGCCCTGGCTGACATGGCGGACCATGTGCTCTGGGTTCGGCTGGGTCAGTTTCGCCGCATCCTGGACTATTTGGCCAGGCAGAAGGTTACGGAAGTGGTCTTCGCAGGGGGCATTACCAAGGCGAGGATTTGGCATATCCGGCCCGACACGGTGGCCCTGCGGTTGGTGGCCGGGTTGCGGCATCTGCATGATGACCTCCTGTTGCGGGCCGTTGCCGGATTGGTGGAGTCGCACGGTTTTCGGGTGCGGGGCGTTGCTGATTATTTACCGGAGTTGCTGGCGCCGCCAGGCCAATTGACTCAACGGGCGCCAACATCGGCGCAGTGGATCGATATGCGTTTTGGTTGGCTCGCCGCCAAATCTCTGGGTCGCCTCGATATCGGCCAAGGGGTGGTGGTTCGGGACAAGACCGTGGTGGCTGTCGAGGCCATGGAAGGTACCGATGCCATGATCTGTCGCGCCGGCCATCTTTCGGGTGGTCGAGGCATTCTCGTCAAGGTGGCCAAACCTGCTCAGGATCGCCGCCTGGATTTGCCAACCGTCGGTCCTGGCACCGTGCGATCGTTGGTTGCGGCACGTTTGCCGGTTTTGGTCGTGGAGGCTGGAGGCGTGATCCTGCTTGACCCGGAGACCACCCTGGGGTTGGCCGATCGGCATCGATTGGTGATTGTGGCGACAACCGATGAAGCGATGGCAACCACATCCCATGGATTGACATCCCTTGAAGCGACGGCAACCATATCCCATGGATCGGCATCCTTGGGCGAGACGATGGCGTGAGGGAGGTACCATGAGGGGCGATTCCCATGTCTGGACGAAAAATCATCTGCGTGCCGCCGTGATCGGCGTGGGCTATCTGGGTCGTTTTCATGCCCAGAAATACCGGCAAATGCCAGGGGTTGACCTGGTTGCCGTCGTGGATCGCAACGAGGATGCCGGGCGTCGCGTCGCCGCCGAGTTGCAGGTACCCCTGGTTGCGGATTTCCGGGACATTCTCCACCAGGTCGATCTGATTTCCGTGGTGGTACCTACGCCCCTTCACTTCGCCATTGCCAAGGTGTGTTTGCAAGCCGGCGTGCATCTGCTCATCGAAAAACCCATGACCACCAACCTGGCCGAAGCGGATGAGTTGATTCTCCTGGCTGCACAAAACAAATGCCTCCTTCAGGTGGGGCATCTGAAACGGTTTCACCCGGCGGTCGTGGCGCTGCGGCAAAGTGGTTTGCTGAACCGCTGCCGTTTCATCGAAGCTCACCGTTTTGCTCCTTTTAAAAACAGGGCGTTGGATGTCGATGTCACCCTGGATCTCATGATTCATGATGTCGATTTGATCCTTGATTTTGTGCGCTCGGAGGTGACGGACATTGTTGCCTTCGGCAGATCCATCATCACGCGCCATGTCGATGTGGCCCATGCCCGTCTGCAATTTGCCAATGGGTGCATGGCGAACATTTCCGCCGCCCGCGTGGCCCGGGAGGCGGTTCGCTCTATGCACATTCTTCAGGATGATGCCTATATTTCACTTGATTTTATTCATAAAAATGTCCACCTGATCCGACGTCGCTCCCCTGCTGAACAATTGGATGGCCGTGGCAACCCTTCCGTCACTCCGGAACATCTGCCCATTCAGGATCATGACACCCTGGAGATGGAAATCAGGGCGTTTTGTGCTGCGGTTCGTGACGGTCTTGCTTCTCCGGTGCCTGGCCAGGATGGACGTCGCGCCCTGGCGGTGATCATGGACATTCGGGAGGCGATCCAGACTACGGCAGGCGATGTCGCGTGAAAATTTTGCTGGTGGCTGGTGAAGCCTCCGGAGATTTATTGGGTGCCGACCTTTTGGCCGGTTTGCAGGTACGCTTTCCAGACCTGGTCGCTTTGGGGGTAGGCGGTCCTCGCATGCGGCGGCAAGGATTGCAGACACCCTATGACGTCAACGATCTCTCGGTCATTGGCCTGTTCGAGGTTGTTCGCCATTTGCCGCGCATGTTTCAGGTCTTTCGTTATCTGACCGGCCTGTTGCGCCGGGAGAGACCTGACCTGCTCGTGACCATTGATCTGCCGGATTTTAATTTTGTCCTGGCCGGGCAGGCCAAGCGCTTGGGCGTTCCTGTCATCCACTATGTATCACCCCAGGTTTGGGCCTGGCGCCCAGGCCGGGTGCATCGTGTTGCACGTTTGGTGGATCATCTGCTGGTGCTGTTCCCCTTTGAGCCCCGGTACTACGCAGGCACCGGATTACCGGTGACTTTTGTTGGTCACCCCCTGGTCAGACAGGTCAAGACACATCGCAGTCGGGAGGAGGTGCGCCAACAGTTGGGCATCTCGCCAGATGAACCGATGGTGACTCTGCTGCCTGGCAGTCGCGACAGCGAAATCGCCCGCCTGTTGCCGATCATGTTGCAGACCTGTCAACAGGTGGTTCGATCAGAACCCCGTTGCCGATTTGCTCTGGCCATGGCCGAGACACTTTCCCGAACAGATATCCAGACACATTGGCCTGGTGATACGAACCTTGCCGTCAGTATTCACCAAGGCATGACGCTTGATCTGCTTGCCGCGACTGATGTTGCCCTGGTGGCGTCCGGAACAGTCACACTGGAGGCGGCTCTGCTGAGCACCCCCATGGTAGTCATTTATCGCGTCAACCGTTTCACTTACGAAATTGGGCGAAGGGTCATCCAGGTGCCCTACATCTCCCTGGCCAACCTGGTCGCCGAACGGGCTGTCGTTCCTGAGCGTATCCAATCTGCGGCCAATCCCGAAACTCTGACAACCGATCTTTTGACTCTTCTCAAAGATTGCCGCGCCAACATGGCCATGCGTCACGATCTGGGCGTTGTTCGTTCCCGCCTGACCAGTCCAGAATGCAGCGCTTCCGATGTTGTTGCTGAATTTTTGCTCAAAAAAAACGTGGCCTCGCTGCGCAAAGCTCTCCTTAGCACGCACTTTTAAATGCGATTATCCAGGGGCGCCTGGGCAGTGACAAAAAAAGTTGAAATTTTGCCTGGATGAATGCCATAGTCCGGGAGGGGTAGGGGTGTTGTTGGTCCAAAACAAAATCAGCCGAGGAGGTCGGTGTGGCAACGATAGAAATGACTCAACACAATTTTGATGCGATCGTTGATGGCCATGATACCGTATTTATTGACTTTTGGGCATCCTGGTGTGGGCCATGCAAGGCCTTTGGTCCCATTTTTGAAAAGGTTTCGGAGCAGTTTCCTCACGTCGTGTTTGCCAAATGCAATACAGAAACTGAACGGGAGTTGGCGACGCATTTTCGAATTCAGTCTATTCCTACTTTGATGATATTTCGAGAGAAGATCATTATTTTTTCACAGCCCGGCATGGTTCCCGAGCCCGCCTTGGTCGATTTGGTCAATAAAGTTTTGGAACTGGATATGGCCGCTGTCAAAAAAGAGGTGGCGGAACAACAAAAAAACAGGAAAAACTAGACCACCGGGAACGTCGATGGATTCCCCGCCTTGACGTTGAGGGGGATTTGTGGCACCCTCCCGATCCTTCGGTGAGATCCGAAGGGCCGTTAGCTCAGATGGTAGAGCAGCTGACTCTTAATCAGCGGGTCGAAGGTTCGAGTCCTTCACGGCCCACCAGTAAAAACAAAGACTTAAGGCCACTTTCAAAGTGGCCTTTTTTGTTCATTGCTACCAGGTTGCTACTTTTGGCGGGAGTAGTGACACAAAACTGCCAAGGTGGTGCCCCCCTTTTTTTCCACAGATGGAACCTAACCTAAAACCCGAAAGTGGCCCCATTGCCGGAATGGGTACCCGTCAACATGCACAAATTTTAGGCACCTGAAAATCAGATGGATGTAGATGGAAAGGGTAGTGCATCTGTTTGGTTGATCGAGTAGAATCCGCGAGGGTGTTCCATTTGC
>JADGBZ010000042.1 GCA_015231175.1 Magnetococcales bacterium
CCCCCGGCGGCAAGATCACCGCCTTGACCAGTTGGGGAAATGGCATAGCCCTGCTGATCGAGAGCGTCCAGGGGAGTCAGGAGATATGGGGCATCGACTCCCAGGGGGTGGTCAAGCGCCGCCTGCGGGTTCAACCTGGATCGGACGGGGGGGTAAAAACCCCGAATCCCAGATAGTTGACACTGGGATCGCGCGAAATTTCCCACTGATCGCGCCAGGGGACGTAGGTCATTCCGGAGACATCCCGCACCCGGATGCCCGCGCTGCGCATCCAGCCGGACAACTCCGAGGGACGAATGAACCTGTCGTATTGGTGGGTTCCCTGCGGCAACCAGCGCAGCACATATTCGGCCCCGGCAATCGCCAGAAGCCACGCTTTCCAGGTGCGGTTCAGGGTCGAAAAAAACAGCAGTCCGCCTGGTTTGAGCAGGAGTGAGCAGGCGTGCAGAAACCTTGGCGGATCGGCGACGTGCTCCAACACCTCCATGGCCATGACGGCGTCGAAAGAGGCGGGCGCCTCCTGCGCCAACGCCTCGACGGATTGAAGACGATAATCGACCCGCGAACCGCTCTCCTGCTGGTGTGCCTTTGCCACGCCGATGATCTTCTCCGAACGGTCGATGGCGGTCACACTGGCCCCGAGTTGATCCAGACTCTCCGCCAAAATGCCTCCACCGCAGCCAATATCGAGAAGACGCAACGCCGACATGTCGGCAAATCCTTGACTGGCGAGCCGCTCCTTGGCATAGCCGGTGCGGAGCGGGTTGATCCGATGCAAGGGTTTGAAGCGGCCTTCGGGATCCCACCATTCGTGGGCCATAAGTTCGAACTTACTGATTTCAGAAGGATCGTCCGTGGACATAATCGCTCCGCTCTGGCACGGTTGGCTCATGGGTTCAACCTCGGCATGCGAGTTGCTCACAGACTCACGACCGAGGGGTCGAAACGTCAGAGGATGACGGCTGAAGATCCGGTGCCGTGGGGCACCGGATCCCCGCAGGCGCCGCTGGACGCCTCCCGCACTTCAGATCCCCGATGCAGAATTCCGAGAGTAGCATGAATCTCCACGGATGGGGAGTTGAGATGTATGCCGATGGAGGAAAGAAATGAGACCAGATCGTCGCAAGCTCCTCAAGTTGTTGGCTTTGACAGCTGGAAGCTTTATGTTGCCCGCATCACTGGCGCAGGCCGGATCTCCGGTCAGGAAGATCAGCGCCAAAGGCGGGCACACCGCCGTGATCGTCATCGATCCGGGGCATGGGGGTGAGGATCCGGGCGCCGTCGGAGCCGAGGGCACACGGGAAAAGGATGTGGTGCTGACGGTTGCCAAAAAGTTGGCGCACCGCATCAACCACACCCCCGGCTTTCGTGCTCACCTGACCCGCACTGGGGACTACTTCGTAACCCTGAACAAGCGCGTCTCCATCGCCCGTCAATACAGCCCCGATCTGTTCATGAGCCTGCATGCCGATGCCTTCCACATACCGTCCGCCCGGGGCGCGTCGGTTTATTGTCTGTCGGAACGGGGCATGTCCACCCCGGACCGGGCCATCAAAGCCCTGGTGCGGCGGGAAAACAGCGCCGACCTGATCGGCGGCGTCAACCTGCGGGAAGATGTCGAGCCGGAAGTCGCCGAGATGCTGATGGACCTTGCCCAACGTGACTCCCTCAACCGTGCCCTGCTCCTCGGGCAAAACCTCCTCGGCAGCCTCCAGAGCGTCGGGCGCATGAAACTCCACTACAAAAGCGTCAAACAGGCCGGGTTTGCGGTTCTGAAGGCCCCGGACGTTCCTTCGGTGTTGGTGGAGATGGCCTTTCTCAGCAATCCGAAAGAAGAGGAACTGATGCGCAGAGTCTCCTTCCAGGAGACCCTGGCCGACGCACTGTTGAGTGGTACACGGCGCTACTTTCAGTACTCGCATCGGGTCTGAAAGACCCCCCCACAGGCAGCCCGCCGCCATGGAGCGGGCAGTCGAAACAAACTTGATCCATCCGGGCGCTAAGGAATTCCCTTGATCGGTAGGGGCCATTCTCCCACAATTGGGCGTTGACCCTCGGGCACTCGCCCACCCCATCAAGGAGAGCCTGCATGAAAGCCCTGTTTCTGACCAAAGAGTACCCTCCCAACGTCTACGGAGGCGCCGGAGTCCATGTGGAGTATCTTTCCCAGGAACTCGCCAAGTTGATCGAGGTTGAGGTTCGTTGTTTTGGCAAACAAAATGCCAAGAGCGGCAATCTCACGGTCCGGGGTGTGGATTTTGACGCAAAATATTTTGAACAGTGTGATAAAAAGCTGAAATCCCCCTTCACGTCATTCGCCAATTGCATTCAGTTCAATGCCGAACCGATCGATGCGCAGTTGGTGCATTGTCACACCTGGTATTCCCATCTGGGCGGTATTTTTGCTCAAAAGGCCTACGGCATACCGCTTGTTCTGACGACCCACTCTCTGGAGCCCTCACGCCCCTGGAAACGGGAGCAGTTGGGCCTGGGATACGACCTCTCGGTCTGGGTGGAAAAGACCGCCATGGAGTCGGCGGATGCCATCATCGCCGTCTCGAAGGGGATGAAGGAGGATGTCACCCGCCTCTTCCATGTGGATCCAGACCGGATTCATGTGATCTACAATGGCATCAATATCGAAGAGTACCAGTACACCCCAGCCACCGACGCCTTGCTTGAGTTCGGTATCAACCCGAACGTCCCCTTCGTCCTCTTCGTCGGTCGCATCACCCGTCAGAAGGGAATCATCCACCTGGTCAATGCCCTCAAGCACATCAACCCGAATGTGCAGATCGTGCTGTGCGCCGGCGAGCCGGATACACCGGAAATCCGGGTCGAAATGGAGGAGGGTGTCCGCAAGGCTCAACAGGTCCGCGATAACATCATCTGGATTCCCCAGATGGTGCCCAAGAAAAAAATTATTCAGCTTTATTCACATGCCGCCGTCTTTTGCTGCCCCTCCATCTATGAGCCCTTCGGCATCATCAATCTGGAGGCGATGGCCTGCAAGACGCCTGTGGTGGGCAGTGCCGTCGGTGGCATCGTCGAGATCATCCAGCACGGCAAGACCGGCTTTCTTGTCGAGTTCGATCAATACAAGCAAAGTCCGTTTGAACCGGTCAATCCAGAGGCATTTTCTCAAAAGCTGGCTGACCACATCAACCAAATTCTGAACAACGACCAACTCCGCAAGGAGATGGGAGAAAACAGCAGAAAAAGAGTTGAGGAGCGCTTCAGTTGGGCCAGCATTGCCCAGGAGGTTCTTGCGCTCTACACCAAACTGGTGCAGTCCAAATAAAGGTAGCGGTAACAATGAATAACATAATAATGGACGCCAACCACCCTTTTACCATAGAAAATGTACAGCCATCCGTTGATGGTGGCAAATTTCCCATCAAGCGCGAGGTCGGCGACCGCGTGCGGATCACCGCCACGGTTTTTCGTGACGGACACAACGTCACGCGGGTGATTCTGAAAGTTCGGGAGAAATACAGCAATCTTCCCTGGACCGAATCGCCCATGAAGGCCATCAACCCCGGTCTCAGCCACTGGGTCGGCAGTGTGGTTCTGACCAAAAATGCCATGTACGAGTTTACCATCGAGGCCTTCACCGATATCTATCAATCCTGGCTCGATGACCTGACAAAAAAATTCCGCGCCAACGAAAATGTCGCCAGCGACCTGGTGGAAGGGCGGGAGTTTCTGCACCGTCTGGCAAGTCTGTTGAACAAAGAGGGCGAAAAGGTCTACCTGAACTATGTCTTTTCACGCCTGGATCAGGCCGACAATGTGGAGAGTCAGTTCAACATTTTTTCCGAAACCGACCTGATCAATCTGATCTCCCGCAATGCCCCCCGGGACGACAGCACCGTTCTGACCCCTCCTTTGGAGATCATGGTGGACCGGGAGAAAGCCCGCTACGCCGCCTGGTATGAATTTTTTCCCCGTTCCCAGGGGCGGGTAGAGGGACGAAGCGCCACCTTTCGGGAGTGTATTGCCCGTCTGCCGGAAATCAAAAAAATGGGCTTCGATGTCGTTTATCTTCCCCCCATCCATCCCATCGGGGTGACCGGACGCAAGGGGGCGAACAACTCCCTGACCTGTAGTCCTTCCGAACCCGGGTGCCCCTATGCCATTGGCAACCAAAGCGGTGGCCACATGGCAGTCGAACCGGGACTGGGCACCATGGATGATTTTCTGGAGTTCGAAAAGGCCTGCCGCGACCTTGGCATGGAGGTGGCCCTCGATTTTGCCATCAACTGCTCTCCCGATCACCCCTACGTGGCTGCGCATCCCGAGTGGTTTTTCAAACGCCCGGACGGCACCATTAAGTATGCAGAAAATCCCCCGAAAAAATACGAGGATATCTATCCGCTCAACTTCAACGCCCCGAATGGACATTGGAAAGATGTCTGGGAGGAGATGCACGATATCATCCTCTTCTGGGCCGACAAGGGGGTGCGCATATTCCGGGTGGACAATCCGCACACCAAGCCTGTCCCCTTCTGGCATTGGCTGATTCAAAACGTCCAGCAGGCCCACCCGGACGTCCTCTTTTTGTCGGAGGCCTTCACCAAACCTCCCATGATGCAGGCCCTGGCCAAGGTGGGCTTCACCCAATCCTACACCTACTTCACCTGGCGCAACTTCAAACATGAGATCACGGAATATTTTACGGAGTTGACCCAGTCCAGCGTCAGTGAATACATGCGAGGCAACCTCTTCCCGAACACTCCGGATATTCTTCCCCGTATTCTCCAGGAGGGTGGTCGTCCCGCCTTCAAGATGCGTTTTGCACTGGCCGCCACGCTCTCCTCGGTTTACGGTATCTACAGTGGCTATGAACTGTGTGAAAACACCCCTGTCCCCGGCAAGGAAGAGTATTTGAATTCGGAAAAATACCAGTACAAGGTTTGGGATTGGGATCGCCCTGGTAACATCAAGGGCTATATCGAAAAGATCAACAGCATCCGAAAAGAGAACCCTTCCCTGCATCTCTACAAAAATCTGCGCTTTTACAAAGCAGAGAACGAAAATATTCTGTTCTATGGCAAGGCCACACCTGATCGCCGGAATGTCATCCTGATTCTGGTCAACCTGGACCCCTTCAACCGTCAGGAGGCCAACATCTTCATTCCTCTGACCGATATCGGTTTGAAGGAAGGGGAACACTTCGAGATGCATGAACTGATCTCGGGTGGGCGGTTTTTGCTGCAAGGCAGCCACTTTTTCGTCAAGATCGACCCCTCGCAGCCAGCCTGGATCTTCCGCGTGGAGAAATGGCATCAGCGCGAGCAGGATTTTGACACCTTCGGCTTGTAGTCGGCGCAGTCTAACCGGCTGTCTCTCCACACTCTCCCTCGCTCGACGAGGGAGATGTGGAGTGACGGCGTGATTCCCAACTTTCCAGAAGATTCAGCATGACAATGGGGATCTCCCGCAAAAGTTCTCCCGGGATCGTCATGATGGTGGTGGGTTCCAGGGAGCGGTACTGAAACCGTCTCTCGCCACGGAAGACCGCGCTCCCCTCCCCGAAGGTCATACCGGTCTTCAGCACATCCATAACCCGGTCACGCCAGCGAAGTTCCACCCGGCCTGATTCGATGAGACAGAGTCGCTCCGGATCCAGGGCCATCAGAGATTCTCCCTGGGCAGCGGGAAAGTGATGTCTCTGCATCTGTTGGGCAATCCTGTTCAGCGTGGGGGTCGAGATATTTTCCCCAAAAAGCCGCGTGTTCTGCATGATCTTGCGATTATCATTCAAGGTCTTGATCATCACATCAAGCCTGTTCTTCTGGATAAACTCCAGATAGGAACCCGCCGGGATGCGCAAGGCTTGCACGAAGCTGACGGAGCGGGAGGTGTTTTTGGCAGGCAGCCCCTGAAGGCCATGGTACTCTCCCAACATGGTACCGGCAGAGAGAACGTTGTAGATTCCGGCATCGGCGCTGATCTTTTCCACAATTCCGGTCAAGACCAAAAACACCACGGGGTTAATCTCCCCCTTTTTGATGATAATCGAACCCGGGTTGAATGTAACGATGGGGTTGTTCAAGAGTTTGCGTAAATTGGGCCGCGTAATACCAGGAAAATAAGCGAAGAGAAAATCCGCAGCCGTATCGCGCAAAGGCTCGGAAAAATCCGGGACCAAAACGTCCACCACACCAAAAGGCGCACTGGAGCCGATCTCCTTCTGGTGTGTGGTCAACAAGGCAGAGGTATGGGCCAGAATGATCCGCTCCGAAACATCATCCTTGAAATCCTCTGCCTGTCCGTGGATCAATCCGCCGCCAATATCAATTTTTTTAACATCTGCCGGCATCAGATACTGGCTGAATGTCTCTTCAAAGAAGGCTTGTGGGATACCGTCACCCCTGCCCTGGTCCACCATACCTTCCAGAATTTTCCGTGTCGCAATATCGGCCAGGTGACCATAGGAGCGAAATTTTCCATCCCAGAAAGTACGAAAATAGTAGGCACAGGTCTCGACTGGGTGGGGCGAAAGAATCGGCATGACCTCCAGGCCATCCATGTCGTTCCACACTCCGACCTGAAGATCACGAACAACGAAAAAATCGATCAGGCGCTCTTCCGCAATGGACAACAACGCGGCCAGTTTTCTGAATACCGAAACACGAACCAGGGGGGGAGCGAAATATTGAATGCGGCGTCCGCTGCGAATCAATGTGACCAGGCCGGCAAAGTGGTCGTCATGGTTGTGGGTATGAAAAATTCCTTCGATTTCATTGATGCCAATACCCAACGCCATGAGGCTGTACTCGATATTGGGGCCGGAATCGACCAGGTAGACCTTTCCCTGAAACATGATGACACTGCCCATGCTGGGCCGGTTGATATCCCAGCCATCACCCTGGCCGGAGTGGATGACGGCAAAATACTCCCGTTTGATGTTATGGAAGTTCAAGGGGTAGGGCGAAGGATAGGTACATTCGCTTTCCAGGTTCATATCGACGGTGACTCTTTCGTCCAGAAAAGAGAACTCGTAGACATTCAACTTTTTCCGACGAATAAAGACCTGATCGCAAATTTCGACCAAGTGTTCACGCACGGGCAGGGATGCCAACAACTCATCGGAGGGACGAATTTTTCCAAAGGCAAATTTTAATTTGATTTGCATCAATACCTTGGCTGTTGCTTCCGGAACTCCCGTTGCGCAAATCTCCTCCTCGGATACCAGACCATAATTTCCCCGGAAAATGTATTGCATTTGCGACTTGATGACCTCAGGATCCCCAATCAGGAGAGGCCGTGCGCCCGTATTGTTCGGATGGCTGGGAAGCAACATGCCCTGGCGATAGAGCATTTGCAATACCGGAAACTCAGCGAGATTGGTCAGGCGACCATTCTGGAGCATGATATCCGCCAACAGTATGGCATTGGGACCGGTCTCACACGGCACCCCTTGAACCTCAGTCGGGATAATCAGCCCCTTCTTCATGAGATGCTTGACAACATCCGCCGGGCATCCGCAGAGAACATACAGGCCGACTCTGGGAACCTCAACCCAATAAATCCCTTCCATAACCTTGATTTTTCTCAACATACCCATCGCATGGATTCCTGCCGCAAAACACATTTCATGCAACCAACTGCTGCCGCCCGGATAGCGCCCGAGAGAACCTCGGGAGATCACGACTCGCAATCGACGCGCCAATATACTTCAGATATCACCATTCACCACCCGGCAACGAACCGAGGTCCAGGAGGCTGGCTCCCTGGCAAGGCCAGAACTCCGTCCTGGCAGGGTTCGGAACAAAACTTTGACAAAAGCTTTCATGTCCAAGCTTTTCTTGCAAGAGTGCCGAGTAGTTACAAACGATGAAGGCTACACGATGGATACAGACTACGATTCAGGGAACGGATCTGCATAAGTTCTCATGATTTCAAAAATTTCCGGAAGATTTTCCAGGAACAGACGTACCAGCCTGGGATCGAAATGTGTTCCAGCCGACCTTTGGATCTCTCCCGTTGCCTCCTCGACACTCCAAGCACTTTTATACGGGCGTGGCGTTGTCAGGGCATCGAAAACGTCGGCCACAGCACAGATGCGCCCGACCAGGGGGATCTCTTCCCCTTTCAGACCACTGGGATAGCCGGTTCCGTCCCAACGTTCGTGGTGGGTCAACGCCATGATATGGGCCGTCTTGAGGGGTTCGTCTTCATAGCCAAACAGCATGCTGGCGCCTATTTCGGCATGTTTGCGCATGGTCACAATCTCCTCATCGGTCAACCGGCCTGGTTTACGGAGAATGGTATCCGGGATGCCAATTTTACCGACATCATGCATGGGTGCGGCGTGCAGAATCAATTCACACTCTACGGGAGACATACCGGCTGCCTTGCCCAAAACCACGGCATAGTGACTCATCCGAACAACGTGCATGCCTGTTTCGTTGTCGCGAAATTCCGATGCCCGACCCAGTCGGCGAATGATTTCCAGGCGCGTTTCCCGCAGGGCCTGAGTCGTCTGCTCCAACATCTCTTCCATGCGGCGCCGTTCGATGATGCCGGCCAGGGTGTGGCCAATCGTCAACAAAACGCCCTCTTCCTCGTCGGCGTGGGGTCTTTCGCCACCACTTCGGAATAGTACCAGGGCGCCCAGAAGCCGACCATGATAGGTAATGGGAACACAGTAGCGGCCATGCCGGAGAGCCCCAACATGGGATTCCATGGCGGGTGTGACAAAAACAATTTTCTGTTCGTCAAGGGCGGGTTGCCACAACAGCTGCGTCAAATCCGCCGTCAACATCTCTGGCATTGCACCAGATATCGCCCCACGCCCCAATCCCTTCTGAGCACCTGGCAACAACATGCCGGAGGTTGCATCAACCAAAAAAATCACCCCCTGCCCCGGCGCTGCCAACCATGGAATGGAGTGAATGATGGCCAGTGCGACTTCCAATTGAGCAGAAAGGGTGAGGGGTTCCAGTGCGGTTTCGAGCAAGGCGCTGATGGTGATCCGAACCTGAAAGGCCCGATCCTGTTCCTGTTCCAAACGCCGACGCCCGGTGATATCGCGAAGAATGGCCGAATAGTAACGATTCTCCCCGGAGACCCAGGTAGCCATGGAAATTTCGATGGGGAACTCCGTACCATCCTTGCGCAGTCCGACCAGCTCCAGGACACTCTCCGGTGCATTGAAAACGGCTGTTTCGCGATGGCGCTGCATGCCCGATCTGTGGGCTTCCCGATACCGGGGGGGTACGATCATTTCGAGATCCCTTCCCAGAATCTCGGCCTCCTCGAAGCCAAACATGACCTGGGCTCCGGTATTCCAGAACAGAACCTTCCCATCGGCATCGCAGGAGATGATGGCATCTTTGGCTGATTGGGCCAGGGTGCGGAAGCGTTCTTCGCTGGCGCGCAAGGCATTTTCTGCCCGAATGCGTCCGGTCACATCGTAGATCGTCCCCATGATGCGTCCTGCCTGGCCAGACTGGTCGCAAAGCACCTCGGTCACTTCGCGCACCACACGGGTCTCGCCACCGGGTTGCATCAGGGTGCGCTCCATCCGTAGGGGCGCGCTATCCCCTGACTGTCGACGCACCAATTCTTCCCGAAAATTTTGGCCTTCCGTCGGGGAAAAACTGCGTAAATACTCCTCGATGGAAAAAACCGGGGGCTTTGGAGAAATGCCAAGAATGCGGAACACCTCGTCCGAGCAGACGAATGCGCCAGATTTCAGATCCCATTCCCAGTTGCCCAGATGGGCGATAGCCTGGGCCTTGGCCAGACTGTCACGACTTACATTCAACTCTTCCTGGGCCTGCGCACGGTCACGAATCTCCCTGCGCAGTTTACGTACCAGCTTTTCCGTGGTGTGGTAGTGCCATCCCAACACAAAGAGCAGGGGAAAGACCAGATACGGCAGCAAATAGACGATATCCCTCATGGCATCCGCCCCACCCTCGCGACCACTCTCTTTCCACCACAACCGACCTTACAGCCAAGGTAGCGCAGAGGCGACCCCAGATAAAGGGGCGTCCATCCAAAGAGGCAAGGAACACGGACGAGGAAGGAACAGGGCTCCCCGTAACCAGGAAAAAAGGGGCATCCGTCCAAAGGGGAAAGATACTCGGACGAGGGAGGGGCAGGGTTCCCACAGGGAGCGGGTCGACCCAGAAGCCACCGGCGACCGAATCGAAGGCAATGCGAAACGAAGAGAGCGCCGTCCCTGGCGCATTGAACACCAGCTCTCCCGCCGGTGAGGGCTGGACTATAACACGCTCCATTTTGGAATGCCATGGTCTTGTGCATTATCAGAATTTTTTTTTTGGGAGGACTGGAACTGTCTGAAATCATTTGACACATACCCAGGTTGCCACTATCCATGAGGAACAGGATGGCAAAGAAATCGCCCCCCCGGTGCATCCGACAGGCCGACGCCTTGCAGCCTTGCCGACAAACGGGGCCTCCAGGTCATGCGGAAACATGAGCAACCAACAGGAACAACCATAAAGGCAAACTTTTGGAACCCACTATGGATATCGAGACACAGGTCCGGGCGTTGATGTATGGTGCGGATTTTGGGGATCCGCAGTTGGGACGCAACATGGAACGGGAGCTGCGGGATCGGCTCCACAAAGCCAAACAGGAAAACCGGCCTTTGCGCGTCTATGCGGGGTACGATCCCAGTGGTCCAGACATTCATCTCGGGCACACCATCACCCTGCGCAAGTTGCGTTTGTTCCAGGAGTTTGGCCACGAGGTCACCTTCCTGATCGGCACGTTCACAGCGCAGGTGGGCGATACCAGCGACAAGACCAGCGGTCGCCCGCGCAAGACCCGTGAAGAGGTGCTGGCAGCAGCACAAACCTATGCCGAGCAGTGTTTCAAAATTCTGGATCGCGACCGTATCCAGGTAAAACACAACGGGGACTGGCTGGAAAAAATGACTCTGGCGGATGTCATCTCCCTGAGTTCCCATTTCACCGTGCAGCAATTCCTCACCCGGGACAATTATAAAAAACGGCTGGAATCCGGCAACCCCGTCGGATTGCATGAGTTTCTCTACGCCCTGTTGCAAGGTTATGACGCCGTGCATCTGCGCTGTGATGTACAATTAGGCGCCACCGATCAGCTCTTCAACATCATGGCGGGGCGCAAGTTGCAGGAGGCGCATGGTCAACTGCCCTGCATCTGCCTCACCTACCCCATCCTGGTCGGCACCGATGGCAAAATGCGCATGTCCAAGAGTGCCGGCAACTATATCGGCATTGCCGAACCACCCGAGGAACAGTTCGGCAAAACCATGCGCCTCTCCGACCCGACCATGTTGGATTTTATGCGTCTGGTGACCCGATGGACGCCAGATCAGATCGAAGCCTATCGGCAACAGGTCACCGGGGGTCAACTGCATCCCATGGAGATGAAAAAGATTCTGGCCCGAGAGATTGTCGCCATGTATCACGGCGACGCAGCGGCAGAGAGCGCCAAAGCCCATTTTGAGCATGTCCATCAACAACAGAATCTGCCTGAATCCATGCCCGGATTGACCGTCCCCGCAGCAACGAACCTGATCGATTTCCTGGCCACAAACAATTTGATTCCTTCCAAAAGCCAGGCCAGGCGCCTCATGGATGGCGGCGGTTTGAAAATGGATGGTGAACCGATCCGCGACTACAACGCCACCCTGGACCGCTCCTGCATCCTGCAAGTGGGCAAACGGGGATTCTACCAAATCCAGGTGGATGGTTGACGGATCTTCCAGGGAGCCACCCCACTGGATTCCGGTTCGTTGCCAGGTGCTGAATAGTGACTTGAAATGTTACCATGTTGGTACCCTTTCAAGAAAAGCTTGTTCAAGAAAAGCTTGGATATGAAAGCCTTTGTCAGGGCTTCGCCCCGAACCCCACCAGTGAGGAAGGGCGCAGCCCTTCCTCCTGGACCTCCATCCCAGTCTTTCAATCGTTTTTTTTTGTGACATTTTTTCCGCCAGGAGGCGCCAACATGGAGATCGATCTGCGGGGCTTGTCTGCCAACCAGGTGTATCACCACATGAATCAAACCCTGGTTCCGCGTCCCATCGCCTGGGTTTTAACGGAAAATGCCTCGGGCAGCCTCAATTTGGCCCCTTTTTCCTATTTCAATGGCGTGAGCAGCGACCCACCCCTGATCATGCTGGCCATCGGCCTGAAGAGTGATGGCACCCCCAAGGACACCCGGGCCAATATTCTTGCCCGCCGGGATTTTGTCGTGCATATCCCATCCTGGGAACACATGGAGTGGGTCAACGACAGCTCCGCATCCCTGCCGGAAGGGGTCTCCGAGGTGGAAAAACTCGCTCTGGAGACACGCCCCTTTCCCGGTTGCCGCCTGCCCCGGCTGGCGACCTGCCGGGTGGCTTATGGCTGCCAATTCCACGACCAGCAGGTGATCGGTCCGGAATCTATGGCCATGATTCTGGGACGTGTCGAAACCATCTACTTGGATGACACCATCGCCTCCCGGGATGCCAAGGGCCGCTTGCAGGTCGATACCCAGGGCATTGACCCCCTGGCGCGCCTGGGCAGAGGTGAATTTGCCCGCCTGGGAGAACACCGCCCCCTGGGACGGCCACGTTTGGGGGGGTGATCGTCAACCTTGTCCCGCAATCGGACTGAAAGCATGCAACTGAACCCGTTGGACATGGATAACTTTTCCTCTCATCAATGTACTTCATATGGGATGGTCACCGGGTGAGAAAGATTCCGACATGGACTTATTGGTGTCGGACTGTTTTACTGGTCGAGCCTCAACGGGATCCGGGAAGGCAAATGACATGTTTGGCTCACTCACTTGGCGCGCCTTTCGGGGGGAACCATGATCAGCTTGGCCATCCCGGGGATGTGGCAGGGCTTGCTGCCAACACTCCAGGCCACCTTGCCGGAACTGCTGGCCATCTACGCCTTCGGCAGCCGCATCAGCGGCGATGCCACCCCGGGGAGTGATTTGGACCTAGCGATTCTCACCCCCGGAAAAACCGATCCGGTCACCTTGTGGCATCTTTCCGGGGAGTTGGCCGAACAAAGCGGATGCCCGGTGGATCTGTTGGATTTGCGCACAGCCTCCACGGTGATGCAATATCGAATCATCACCACCGGCCAACGACTGTGGGCGCGGGACTCCCAAGCCGCGATCTACGAAAGTTTCATCCTGAGTGAAAAGACCGCCCTGGATGAGGCCCGGGCTCCCTTGCTGGCCATCATTCAAGAGGAGGGATCCATCCATGGCCGATGATGTGGTGCTCAACAAGTCCGCCACCATCGAACGCTGCGTGGCCCGCGCCCGGGAGGAGTATGCCAAGAATCCTCTATCGTTCGGCCAGGATCATACCCGCCAGGATGCGGCGGTTCTCAATATTCAACGCGCATGCGAAGCGGCCCTGGACATGGGGCAGCACCTGATTCGCCGCGAACGACTGGGAGTTCCCCAGGGGGCGCGCAACGTCTTCGATCTGTTGGTCCAGGGAGGATGGATTGAGGCGGAGCTTTCTGAATCCCTCAAGCGCATGGTGGGATTTCGTAATATTGCCGTACACGACTACCAGATCCTCCTGTTGCCCATCATCGTGGCTATCATCACCCAACATTTGGATGCCTTATTGGGTTTTACCAAGGCCATTCTGAAACGAGACAACAAGAAACAAGACGAACACCATGATCCCCTCTAACGCCGACCTGGCGGAGTTCAATCCCTGCGCCGATTCGTTCGGCAACGATTGGACAGGGATTGCGTTTCATGCTGCGCACACTCCAGAATTAGGGAAAGCCCTTCTGGCGGGTAAAACCCCTTTCCTTCACCTCCCAGGCTCCTCATCCAGGATCCCGCCAACCTGCCGATTGCGACCGCCGCTCTTGGCCTGATAAAGGAACCCATCAGCAGCTTCGATCAACATGATCGGCTTGCACGACCGGTTGGGAGTCGTCGTGGCCACCCCCAGGCTCAGGGTGACATGCCCGGCAGTCGGGGATTGCAGATGAGGTATTTGCAGCGCCGCCGTCGCCTCCTGCATCCTGCGGGCTGAAGACTGCGCTCCTTCGCTGGCAATTTCCGGCAACAGGCAGACAAACTCCTCACCCCCATAACGGGCCACGAGATCGGCGGATCGGGTCTGGGTCTTGGCCATGGCCACGGCTATCTTTTTCAGGCATTGATCCCCCTGGGCGTGACCGTAATGGTCGTTATACAACTTAAAATGATCCACATCGACGAGGATCAGGGAGATGGGACGTTGGGCCCGCAAACAACGCCGCCACTCCCGCTCCAGGGTTTCATCGAAGCGGCGGCGGTTGGGAATGCCGGTCAGACCATCCATCATGGCCAGATGTTCCAGCATGTCGCCCCGTTTTTTCAATTCGAGGTGGTTCCTGACCCGGGCCTGCAGGATGGGAACGCTGATGGGCTTGGTCAGATAATCGATCGCCCCCAGGAGCAACCCCCGCGCCTCATCGGCCTCTTCAGTCAGGGCGGTCACAAATATCACCGGGATATGCCGGGTCACCTCCTCGGCCTTGAGCCGCCGACATACCTGGTAACCATCCATCTCCGGCATCATGACATCCAGCAAAATCAAATCCGGATTTTCCGTCGTCGCGATGGCCAAGGCCTCCGGGCCATTGGTGGCAAACAACACCTCGTACTCCTCTCCCATGGCCTGATGCAACAGGTCAATGTTGTCCGGCATGTCATCCACAATCAGGATTTTAGGCTGATGTTCACCGATGATCATCGCATTTTGTCTCCCGGGAGAGGTTCAGGATCCGGATGATCTCCTCCACAATCGTCCGGGCGCCCTTGAAATCAAGCCTGGTCATGGCCACACGCAAGCGGCCCAAGGCATCAGCCGGCAGATGGGTGCGCAACCTTTCGACCATCCCGGCATGATATTTTTTGGCGCGCAGGCTGTTTTTGGCCAAGAGCTGGTCAAGCTCCAGCAGAGAGTCCAAAATTTGAGCCTGGAGGGCGGGCTCTGCGGGAACAGAGATCGGATGCGGGGTTTGCTGCGGTTCGACACACACAGATTTTGCCACCTGATGAATACCTTGCAGGACGGTACCGAGATGGTGTTCAAAATGGTCCAGATGCGGCTGAACCCCTGTGGCGTCACCGTCGGCCAGGGACTCCTCGACCGCTCGGGCCGCCTCGGCCAATTCCGTCGCAGCCATATTGCCCGCCACACCCTTGAGAGAGTGTGCCAGTCGATGCGCCCCCGCCACATCCCCCCGCGCCAGGGTCTGCTCCAGGACAACGGCAGCCTGGCCGTGATGCTCCGCAAACCCAAGCAACAGGTCACGAAATATGGTTTGATTACCGCCCATCCGCAACAAACCAGTGCGCAGATCGATTCCCGGCAGGGAGTCCGGTAACCAGGGACGCCTGGCCGGCGTGCGCATGGTCTCCGCAGAGGCGGTCGGCACAGGGGCATGCGTCTCCAAGGCACCTGTCGCCTCCCCAGATGCGGAGATGGACTCCACCCTGGCATCCCGTGGTTCTCCCTCCGCAACCTGCCCTGTGGTTGCCCCATCCCGGCGGCTCGGCTGCACCCAACGTGCCAGGGTGGTCATCAGTGTGCGCACATCGATGGGTTTGGTCACATAGTCGTTCATGCCAGCATTCAGACACTTTTCCCGATCACCCTTCAGGGCATGCGCAGTCATGGCCACAATGGGCAGATCCTGAAACCGTGCATCGTTGCGCAAAACCCGAGTGGTCTGGAAGCCATCCAGACCGGGCATCTGGACATCCATGAGGATGATATCGGGTGTCTGACTTTCCAGAAACTGGATGGCGGCATCGCCGTCCGCTGCCTGGAAAACCTCCAGGCCCGCATTGTGCAATATTTCACTCGCCACCTGACGGTTGAGAAGGTTGTCCTCCACCAACAAGACACGCGCTCCCTTGAGAACCGACGCCATGGCGGGCGCCACACCAACCGGATCCCGCGCTGTCGGAGCCGGGGAACAGCCGTGACAAACCTGCATGATCGTATCGAACAACACGGATTGGGTCACAGGTTTGGTCAAAAAAGCCCTGACCTGGGCCTCCTCTGCCTGACGCCTCACCTCCTCCCGCCCAAAGGCGGTCAACATAACCATGCTGGGTTTAGACCCGGGTAGATTTTGGACCTGACGGGCCGTTTCAATGCCGTCCATGCCGGGCATTTTCCAATCCAGCAGCATGAGGGGAAAGCTGTCATCCTGGCGCAACACCTCCAGGGCGGCCTCGCCGGATTGAACCAGTACCGGCTCAAAAGAGAAGGAACGCAAAGTTTCCTCCAGAATGTGCAAGGATGTCCGGCTGTCATCCACCACCAGGATGCGCAGACCACGCAGATCGGCGGCAGGTTGGAAACGTTTTTCCTGGTCCAAGGGCTGGCGCCCGAAACGCGCCGTAAAACGAAACGTACTCCCTTGATCGGGAACACTCTCCAAAGTCAACTCCCCCTGCATCATGCCAACCAGGCGTTTGCTGATGCTCAAACCCAGGCCGGTCCCTCCGTAGCGGCGCGTTGTGGAGCCGTCAGCCTGGGTAAAGGAGTCGAACAGATGGCCTGTCTTGTCGGCCTGGATGCCGATGCCGGTATCGCTGACGGAAAAGGCCAGGGCCACCTCCTGCTCCATCTCTTCCGGCAACGCCTCCACCCGGATGACCACCTCCCCCTGCGCGGTGAATTTGATGGCATTGTTGACCAGATTGGTCAAGACCTGTCCCAAACGAAGAGGATCCCCCAGCAAGGCGCTGGGCGTGCCTGGAGCCATGAAACAGATGAACTCCAACCCTTTCTCAGCCGCCGGGGCCGAAAAGAGCGCCGATATGTTTTGCATCACCTCGTGGAGTTGAAACGCCACTCTCTCCATCTCCAGGCGACCGGCCTCGATCTTGGAAAAATCCAGAATATCGTTGATCACGCCCAGCAGGGAGTGTCCGGCGGTGCGGATTTTTTCCAAATAATCCCGCAATTTTTCCGGCGGTTGTGTCTGAATAGCCAGAGCCGTCATGCCCAGGATGGCATTCATCGGCGTGCGGATTTCATGACTCATGTTGGCCAGGAATTCACTTTTGGCGCGGTTGGCAGCCTCAGCGGCCTGACGCGCCTGGGTAATCACCCGTTCGGCCTCCTTGCGTTCGGTGATGTCTTGCAAGATGCCAAAAACCTTGAGAACCCGGTCACCACGGCGGCGGGCGCGTCCCAGCACCCGTACCCAGATCCGATCACCCCGGCCAGTCGACAACTCCGCCTCCCTGTCGAACGGTAGGCCTACCTCCCGCGCCCGGTAGAGATCCCGACGCACATGCGCCGCCTCATCACCCTGAAACATGTCCAGAAATGTTTCAGGGTGCATCGTGGTCTCTGCATCGACCCGACAAACCCGATACACCTCCAGGGTCCACGTCAAGGCGTCGCGCACGACATCGAGCTCCCAACCTCCGATACGCCCCAGACGTTGGGTTTCATTGAGTAGCTGCTCATTTTCCTTCATCCTCTCAACGGCTTGCGCCAACTCTCCAGTGCGATTGCGCACCTCCCCTTCCAACGACTCGGCCAGTTGGCGCAACTCGGATCGCGAACGCAACAGATGGTGCATCATCAAATTGAAGGAGTGGGTCAACATGCCGATTTCATCCCGCCGGCCCACTTCCGGCAACGTCACCGACTCATCCCCTCGGGCAATCCGATCCGCCACCTGGATCAACGCAAGCACAGGCCGGATCAACAAAGCCGCCATCAGGGCCATGGCAAAACTCAAGAGCACCACCAGTGCTGTCACAGCCAGCAACAGTTTGCCGCCAAACCGACTGATGGCGGCGTGTTGTTGGCTGGTGGAGGCCAACAGCACCAAGAACAGATTGTGTTCCGGTTCCTCCAACACCGGGCGCAGAAGAGCGGCCATGAGCATTTCGTTTCTTGCCGACAACTCCTGAAGTTCCACACTTCCCGGTGGCGCGGTCATAAGGCGCCGCCAATCCACTTGGGGAGATTCAGCGTACAACCCCGGCGCCTCTCCCCGTTTCAGGGCGAAGATTCGGGCAGGATCCTCGTGCAGGAGATAATCACCCTGGAGGTTGGCCACTCGATAGACAAAATCGGAACGGCTGGCAGCCAACAGGCCGGTCAGTTCCGCCAAATCCACCGCCACCACCAGCAAACCCAAAGGTTCATGGGCCATCCTGTCGAGAGCAAAGACGGGTGCGATCATTTCCAAAACAACCCGTTCCGACACCGCAGATGTTCCTTCCTGCCGAACACGCCAGAGTTTTACTTGACCCGGACGGGCTTTGTCGCGAACCCAGAGGCGTCTCTCAGCCGAGGAAGCCACTGCCCCGGACGGTCGCTCCGCATCGGGTCTCTGCGCAACCGCCGGTTTTTGCACCTGGATCACGGTCTGGCCTCCCATGCCCCCCTGCAACAGGGTGACCACCAGGTGGCCGGGATGAACGTCAAGGAAGGCCTGTAATAGAGGCTTGGCCTGTGAACACCATTCAGCCACCTGGACCGTCTGAAGACATTGTACCAACTGGGGCGCCCCTGCCAACTTTCCGATGATAGTTCCGGCTTGACGAAATTTTTCCTCCAGCGCTGCCGCCTCCGACTGCAACCCGGTGGTCAAATGGTGCTCGATCTGCCTCTGTAAAAGTCGCTCGGCGCTTTGGTAACTGTAGACTGCCATGCCCAGCACCCCGATACCGGCAATCACGAAGGCCAGGAAGGCAAATTTGATGGGCAAAGAAAATGTCATGTCCGTCGTGTCCGGCAAGAGGCTGTTTGAGGAAAAATAGGCCATTTCTCTGTCCCTGCAAAGCCCGCATGGTCAAAATCAGCAAACCACCCACGCAGACATTCACTTTCTCGCGTGACGTGGAGATAAAATTGTTGTATGTGATGAAGTCATTGTTTTCCCGCAGAGTCATGCACCGGTTTACCCAAGATGAGGCAAACGCATTGGCACACATCCTGATCATGGATGATGACCCCGGTATTTTAGCCTATGTTCGCACGGCCCTGGAGGCCGAGGGTCATCAGGTAACCCTGGCTTTGAACGGCGCAGAGGGCGTCAAACAGTTTCAACGCACCCCGACACAACTGGTTATCACCGATATTTTCATGCCGGAAATGGATGGTCTGGGCGCCATCCGGGAAATCCTCAAGGTCGCTCCAGAAACGCCCGTCATCGCCTTTTCCGGGGAGGGCAAGCAGATGGGGATGGACTCCTTCGCCCTCAACGCAGCCCGCAAATCGGGCGCAGTGGCGGTCTTGGAAAAACCATTTTCCCTCAATGATCTGATGGATGCCATCCACAAGGCGCTGCAAGGCTGATCGGCTCAGGTCGCACGCGATGGAGAATTTTTTCCCCGGTCCAGACGGGCTTGGCTGGGCTGTCGTTCTGGTGGTGATGACGGGCGTCCCGCTTGCCGGGGTGATCCTGTACTTGCGTCGGCGTCTGCGGCAAGAGGTCGAACGCCATCGTCAAACCAGCCACGAGCTGGGCAAGCTGTCCCGCGTTGTCGAGCAAAGCCCGGCAGCAGTTGTGGTGACCAACGCGCAGGGACGCATCGAGTATATCAATCCAAAATTCTCCGAAATTACCGGTTACTCCAGGGAAATGGCGGTTGGTCAAAACCCGCGCATCCTGAACGCCGGCAAAGGGAGTTTTCGTCACTACCGAAAACTTTGGGAAACCATCACCCAGGGTGCGACGTGGAGCGGCGAGTTTTTAAATCGAAAAAAAGATGGAACCCTCTATTGGTCGTCGGCGCAAATTTCCGGGATACGTAACGCCTCCGGCGTCATCACGCACTTCGTTGGCGTGCAGGAAGATATCACCGAACGCAAAAAGGCCATGGAGAACCTCCAGGTGAGTGAACGCCGACTGGCGCTTGCTCTCCGGGGAGGCGACCTCGGTTACTGGGATGTCGATTTTCGCACGGCGACCACCATCGTCAACGACAGGTGGGCCGAGATGCTCGGCTATGGGCTCGCGGAGATCAAACATCGCTGCCGGGACATCTGGAAATCGAGCATCCATCCTGAAGATCAAGAGCGCGTTGTACAACTTGGCCGCGACTACCGCCGGGGCCTGATCGAGCATTATGAGGTGGAGTATCGGGTTGTGACCCGTTTGCAGCAGACCCGCTGGTTTCTCTCCAAGGGGAGCGGCGTCGAGTACGACGCCCACGGGTTGCCGCTCCGCATGGTGGGCACGGTCATGGATATCACCCCCCAAAAACGGATCGAAGAGGCCCTGCGGGAGAGTGAGAAAGAGTCGGCCCGCAAGTCCGAGCTGCTGAAAGCCGCCCTTTCCAGCATCCAGCAAGGCATTGCCGCCTACGATGAACAGTTGCGCCTGATCGCCTGCAATCAAAAATTCAAGGAGATTCGA
Source organism: Magnetococcales bacterium (assembly GCA_015231175.1). Lineage (NCBI taxonomy): Bacteria > Pseudomonadati > Pseudomonadota > Magnetococcia > Magnetococcales > Magnetococcales bacterium. The sequence continues at coordinate 20,385 of JADGBZ010000042.1, forward strand.
GGCGTCCCGGATGAGATGGCCCAGCCGGGAAGCTCTTTTATCGAGCTGCTGCGCTATGACGTGGCACGCGGGGAGTTCGGTCCGGGAGATCCGGAGGCCCAGGTCAGAAAGTACACCGAGTTGGCCCGCCATTCGACCACCCACAGCTTTGAACGGACCCGGCCCAATGGCACCGTCATCGAGGTCGTGGGGGGGCCGTTGCCAGGTGGAGGTTTTGTCAGCACCTATACCGACATCACCGAGCGCAAACTCTCCGAGGAGACCTTGCGTCGAGCCAAACAAGAGGCTGAAACCGCCAACCGGGCCAAGAGCGACTTTCTGGCCAACATGAGCCACGAAATCCGCACGCCGATGAATGTCATCATCGGCATGGCCCACCTCTGCCTGCAAGCCGGATTGACACCCAAGCAGCGAAACTATCTGGAGAAGATCCACTCGGCAGCCAACTCTCTCCTGCACATCATCAATGACATCCTGGATTTTTCCAAAGTGGAATCAGGCAAACTGGTGATGGAGGAGGTTCCATTCCGGCTACAGGAGGTGTGCAATCACATCTCCTCCATGGCCAACGTCAAGGCTGGGGAGAAGGGACTTCGCCTGGTGATCACCATGGAACCCGGCGCCCCGGAAATAGCCGTGGGAGATCCCTTGCGGCTGGTGCAGGTACTCCTCAACCTGACCAACAATGCCATCAAGTTTACCGACCACGGTCAGGTTGACATCACCCTGCGGCGCCTGGCCTCGACAGCCACCACCCATCAACTCGAATTCCTGGTGCAGGATACCGGCATCGGCCTGACCCAGGAACAAATGGACCGGCTGTTCCAATCCTTTACTCAGGCCGACAGCTCGACCACCCGCAAATACGGTGGCACGGGTTTGGGATTGGCCATCTGCAAACGTCTGGTTGAGTTGATGCATGGCACAATCCATGTCGCCAGCACACCCGGCCAAGGGAGCACTTTTTCGTTTTCGGCCCCATTTGGCCAAGCACCGCCAGGAACGATCTGCAAACCGATTTTCTCTCCCCCTGCACCCTCATTAAACGACGAAGACAAGGTCAGGCTGCGCGGTGCGCGGATCCTGCTCGCCGAGGACAACGAAATCAATCGTGAATTGGCGAAAGAGTTGCTGGAACAGGCCGGCATGGAGGTGATCGAGGCCGTTGATGGCGAAGAGGCCCTGGCCCGGTTGCATGCGACAAACTTCGATGCCCTCCTGTTGGATCTGCAAATGCCCAAAATGGACGGATTCCAGGTCACCCAAACCGTGCGCCTTGACGACGCATTCCGCCAGTTACCCATCATCGCTCTGACCGCCAACGCCATGTCCGGAGATGTGGAGAGGTGCCTCTCCATCGGCATGAACGATCATATCGCCAAACCCATCGTTCCAGACATCATGTATGCAACGTTGCTGCGTTGGGTGCGACCCCGGCTCACCACGAGCCCACCTGTCGTCGCTTCGCCGCCCCAGACAACATCATCCACACCTTCGGAGTTGGGCGCATCCCCCCCTGACCTGCCCAGGTTCGACGTGCAGACCGGCCTGTATCCAAAGTTGAGCACACCCCTTCCCGACCTGCCCGGGTTCGATGTGCAGGCCGGTCTGTATCGTGTGGGTGACAATTTGGGATTGTATCGACGCCTGCTGCAAAAATTTCGCCTGAACCATGGCGATATGCTGGATCGCATCCGCCAGGAGTTGGACCACAACTACATGCAGACCGCCCGGGAGTTGGCCCATACCCTCAAGGGGGTGGCAGGCAATGTCGGCACGACACGCCTGTTTGAAAGGGTCTCTCTTCTGGAAACTGCCATCAAACGGGAAGAGATGGATCTTATCAAACCCCTCATGGATCAGGCCTCCTCTGCCATGGCCGAGGTTCTCGCCGCCATCGCCAGCCTGGAGAAGCAGCCAACGGATCCATCCAGCACCGGAGATTGCACTTCGGGGGAGACTTGTTCCGCCAAAACTGCCATGATGCCTGTCATGCAGGATCCGTGCGCCATGGACAACCTGCTTGATGCCATGAACCAACTGCTGCACCTGCTGAGCATGGACGACACAGCCGCCACCCACCATCTGGTCACGTTACAGCCCTTCCTGGGAACGAGCCCTGCCTGGGCATCCCTGGAAAAATCCGTCAGCCAGTATGATTTTACCACAGCCGTTGCCACCCTGAGCGAAATGATCCGAGATCTGGAAAATATAACGACGAGGGTTCCTCATGAGCGTCCTGCAAGCGAAACAGACCATTCTGGTTGTCGATGACACCCCGGAGAACATCGACGTTCTGAGTGGCATTCTTGGGAACGCCTATCAGGTCAGGGCAGCGTTGAATGGCGCCAAAGCGCTCAGTATCGCCAGCAGTGACCTGCCACCCGACCTGATTCTGCTCGATGTCATGATGCCCGTCATGGATGGTTTCGAGGTGTGCCGCCGTCTCAAATCCGACCCGGGCACCCGGAACATTCCTGTCATTTTTGTCACGGCCCGCAACGACAGCTCGGATGAAACACACGGCCTCGATCTGGGCGCCGCCGACTACGTGACCAAACCGGTCCAACCCGCCGTTGTCCTGGCCCGCGTGCGCACCCACCTGGCTCTCTACAATCAAAACCGCAATCTGGAAGAGAAAGTGCGCGAGCGCACGGATCAGCTGAACAAGACGCGCCTGGAAATCATTCAACGCCTTGGACGTGCAGCAGAGTTCAGAGACAACGAGACAGGCCTGCATGTCATACGTGTCAGTCACTATGCGCGTTTGTTGGGTTTGGCTGCCGGTTTGTCCAGGGAGAGTGGCGAACTCCTCTTCCATGCTGCCCCCATGCATGACATCGGCAAAATTGGCATTCCCGACCGAATACTGTTGAAGCCCGCCTCACTGGATCCTGCTGAATGGGAGATCATGAAAACCCATGCCCAACTTGGAGCCAATATTATCGGAGATCACGACTCGGATCTATTGGCCGCAGCCAAAGCCATTGCCCTCACCCATCACGAAAAGTGGAACGGTTCCGGCTATCCACAAGGATTGCACGGCGAAGATATTCCACTTTATGGCCGGATCATTGCCATTGTGGACACATTTGATGCCCTGACCAGTGTGCGGCCTTACAAAAAAGCTTGGCCATTGCCTTCCGCCTTTGCGTTGGTCAGCAAGGAGGCTGGTCTGCATTTTGATCCACGCCTGGCCGAAATTTTTGGTACCATCCCCCTTGAAATAGAAAAGATCCATCATCAATTCGGCGAGGCAACGCACCACCCATGATCGGCACTTTTCCTGCCCCTCGTTTCTCCGACAATTTCGCCGACGCTCATGCCACCATTCCAGAGCGCTCCCATGACTTTCAGCTCCTTTGATCCATCGACATTTGACCCATCCGATTCTGTTTCCCCCGACAACAAGCTGGGGATTCTTGTCGTCGAAGACTCTCGCGCCGATTTTCTTTTGTTGGTCCGTACCCTGAACAAAGAAGGATTCCATGTCGCGTGCCAGCAGGTCGATTCCGCCGGAGAGATGGCCTCTTTCCTCAAAAATCAGACGTGGGATCTGATCATTTCCGACTATCACATACCCGGGTTCAGTGTTCAGGGCGCCATGGCGATATGGCAGGAACACGGGGCCAAACAGCCCTTTATCGTGGTATCCGGCGCACTCCGGGATGAAGAGGCCACAACGCTTCTGCGCGCTGGCGTTCATGATTTTGTCCGCAAGGATCATATGGTACGCATGGGTCCGGCAGTGCGCCGTGCCTTGCGAGAGACGCAGGAGTCGCAACGTCGTCACCAGGCAGAAATGGCTCTGCGCAGCAGTGAGGAAAGATATCGCTCTCTGACTCAATCCATCCAGGATGCCGTTCTGGCCACCAACAGCCAGGGGCGGATCGTTGCCTGGAACACCGGCGCCAGCAACATGTTCGGCCATGCGTGGCCCGACATCCAGGATCAACCCCTCGCCCTGCTGGTTCCTCAGGCATACCGCGAACAATTCGCCGTATGGTTTAAGCGTACCGGCAAAGGTGATGAACCAAAACTACCCCGTCAGCCCATAGGGTTTTTCGGCCTGCGCCGCAACGGCGAGGCGTTTCCATTGGAGGTCTCCCTCGGCTCCTGGCTGGCAGAGGACGGCAATCGATTCTATTCAGTGGTCATTCGTGACATCACCCGGCGCCGCCAGAACGAAGAGACGCTACGGGAAAACCGGGATTGTCTTGCCCATGCGCAGCGCGTGGCGCAATTGGGGAACTGGAGCTGGCATCTGCTGACCGGACAGTGGCGTTGTTCGGACGAGCTGCTGCGCATTCTTGGCCGCCAAGCCGAAGCCCCCCCCGACTTCAACTCGTTCCTGGAACGGATCCCCCCCGAAGAGCGGGAATCTGTCCGCCAGGGCGTCACCCGCGCCATCCGGGAAGATCATCACTTCGAGATGGATCACCGGATTGTGCGCACCGATGGCAGCGAGCGAATCGTCCATGCCGTTGGAGATGTCCGCCGCGACGATGTGGGCCGCCCAACCATGATGCTCACCGCCATCCACGACATCACGGAGCGGCGACAAACCGAAGAGCAGTTGCGTATCGTGACCCAGGTGTTCGGCGACGCCATGGCCGAGGTGGCCTATCAACTGCACATCACAACCAAGGCGTTTGAAACAGCGGATGAAGGCCTGGTCATTACCGATCCGGAAGATGTCATTCAATCCGTCAATCCGGCCTTTACCAGCATCACCGGTTACACCGCGGAAGAGGTCATCGGTCAACGCCCCGAAATCCTGCGATCTGATCACCATGGGCCTGATTTTTATGAAAACATCCGCCGCTCCCTGGAACAAAGGGACCGATGGGAAGGGGAAATATGGAATCGGCGCAAAAGTGGGGAGGCCTTCCCCAAAAAACTGAGTATCACAGCCATTCGGAACCGTCATGGAAAGGTGAGCAACTACATCCGGGTTTTCAGCGATCTGACCATCATCAAACGCAGCCAGGATGAACTTCGTTATCGCATCCATCACGACGCCCTGACCGGCCTGCCCAACCGATTCCTGTTCAAGGACCGGCTCGAACTGGCCATCGTGCAGGCCCATCAGGCCGGGAAAAAGGTGGTTCTGGTCAAGTTGGATCTGGACATGTTCAAAAACATCAACGAAAGCTTGGGGTACGCCTGTGGTGACTGGCTCCTGCAAGCCGTGGCAAAACGGCTGAAATCCACCCTGAGGGAAGTGGATACCCTGAGCCGCCTGAGCAGTGACGAATTCGGCGTCATTCTCCACGACATGGGAGATTCCCAGGAAACCTTGGTCATGCTGCGTAACCTGGTGGATACGATATCTCTCCACCCCTTCCAGTACCTCGACCACGAACTGTTCATCACCGCCAGCCTGGGCATCACCCTTTTCCCGGATGACAGTACGGATGCTTCATCCCTGATTCTGCATGCCGACATGGCACTCAATCGCGCCAAAAAAGGTGGCCGGGCCAACTTTCAATACTACACCACCGCCATGGGCGTAGAGGCAATCCGTCGTTTGGAGATGGAGACACACCTCTACCGGGCCTTGAAAAAAAATGAGTTTGTCCTGCACTACCAACCTAAACTGGATCTGCACAGCGGTCGGATCGTCGGCGCCGAAACTCTGGTCAGGTGGTTGCATCCAGACATGGGCCTGTTGGCGCCCAATGCCTTCATTCCCCTCGCTGAAGAGACTGGCATCATCGTCCCGTTGGGCGATTGGATCCTTGAGCGCGCCTGCCAGGCCGGACGATCCTGGCTCGACCAGGGACACCCGCACCTGCGCGTGGCCGTCAACCTTTCAGCCCGCCAGTTCTGGCTCCCGGAGTTGACCACCAAAGTGCGCCAGATCCTTGAAAAAACCAACCTGCCCGCCACGCACCTGGAACTGGAGATCACCGAAAGCATGGTCATGGGCCATGTGAACAGGGCCATCGAAACCATGCGGGAATTGGTCGATATGGGCGTTCACATCTCCGTGGACGACTTCGGCACCGGGTACTCCTCCCTGAGCTATCTGCGCAAGTTTCCGATCCACACTTTGAAGATCGATCAATCTTTTGTGCGAGAAATTTCCGGCAAATCCGAAAGTTCCGCCATTGTTTCCGCCATCATTTCGATGAGTCAAAGTTTGCATCTGCACGTTGTGGCAGAGGGTGTCGAAACTCTGGAACAGGAACGCTTCCTGCGTGAACAAGGGTGCGATGAGGTTCAGGGTTATCTTTTCAGCAAACCGGTGACAGAAGAGCATTTTATCGCACTCCTGCACCATCAACTTCCTGTCACACCCCCACCCGCCTGATGATCTCTGGCAGTGGCCAGGAACAGACCAGCCCATCCACAAGCCGCCAGGATACTCAAGGAAGGCATGACCCGATTCAGCCATCGGCCATCCCAGTCATCGAAGGTCAAGACAACCATGAGGGCCTGTATCCCTGTCACCATCCACAACAAGGCCATATCGGGTCGATATGCTTTGCACCTCCACCAGGCCAGGCATGACAAAACGTACAAAACAAGACAAAAGATGAAAGATGCCACATTATGTACATTTGAATAAAACGGACGCATGTGGGAAACAAACATCCAGAGACGCATCAAGATTGTTTCCAACAACAGCGTCGGGTGATTTTCCATCATATAAAGAATTGTTGAAAACACCCCCTTTTCCCCGACTTTGATCAATGCCTGGTCGGGGTTTGGATTCAAGCCGGCATACCCCCATATGTAACTCCCGGTGATAAAATGTTCGGAAAAATTTTCGTGAACATCCGCATTCCCGGTCAAGACAAACAGGCACCCCAGAATACCGAGCATGGACCATGCCGGCCACCTCCCGGAAGAGGGAAGGTTGATAAACCAATATACGATGACAGGGATTAAAAAATATTTTCCTTCCGGTCGGGTCAATCCAAGAACCAGGCCCATCAGCAACGCCAGGACTACCCAACGCTGCTGGTATCGCGCCAGCCAGGCCAGGCTCACCAAAGCGACCAAAGCGCAGGTTGCTATGGCCTCGGGAAGAATGAAAAAGACCCAACGTTGCACCTCGGGGTTGAGAAGAAATACGAAAGCGGCAATCGTGGCCACATTCCGGTCAAACACCTTCTCGACCGCAAGATGCAGCAAAAGTGCGCACCCCAAAGTCACCAGACATTGCGACGCCACCAGGCTTGTTTCCCCTCCCCCAATGCCAAATACCCAGGCCAGAAAGTAATCATAAAACAGATTCATGGTCCCCTTGCCCTGCAATGGCAGGCCTTGCAGGATGTTCTTGGCGGCCCCCACATAGCGCCCCGTATCCCCACCCGTCCGAATCCCCAGAACGGCATGGTGCCCTGCCATGGACAACAACCAAACCCAGAAAATCCATGCCCGATGCCCTGACAGGGCACTCCACCTAGCGGACCAGGAAACACCCCTTCCATTCATAACTATTCAGTACCCTTGCAAGAAAAGCTTGGATATGAAAGCCTTTGTCAGGGCTTCGCCCCGAACC
>JADGBZ010000043.1 GCA_015231175.1 Magnetococcales bacterium
CAGCGCCCTTGCGGGGTCCGGGGCAGCGCCCCGTTTTGTTTTTGTACGCCCCCCCCCCTTCTCCCAGGCCTTTTTTGCGCTGTTTGCAAAAAAGGCCCGGGGGGCGGGCCATGGTCCGCCTTTTGGCGCATCTTTTTGCGCCAAAAGGCGGACGTATGGCAGGTTTTTAAAACGAGATCGGTATCAGGAGCCGCTGCCGGCTTTTTCCAGGGCCTGGCTCAGGGCTTCGCCCAGGCTGCTGGTGGCGACACCGCGCGTGGAGGTGTACTCCTTCAGGGCCTGGCGCTCCTGGTCCATTTCCAGGGCTTTGATGGAGAGGGAAATCTTGCGTTTTTGGCGGTCGATTTGGGTGATCTTGACCTCCACCTCGGCGCCATTATCCAGGACGAGGCCGGTTTCCCGGTTGTCGCGGGAAATTTCGGCCTTGCGCAACAGACCTTCCACACCTTCGGCCAGGGTCAGGATCCAACCGGAGGTCAACTGCTCCTTGACGACGCCGGTGATCGTGCTGCCTTTGGCATGGGCATCGGCCCATTGGCTCCAATCGTCGGGGTGGGCCTGCTTCAATCCCAGGGAGATGCGCTCTTTTTCGGGATCCAGGGAGAGAACCACGGCTTCAACCTGTTGGCCCTTCTGGAACTGTTTGAGGGCATCCTCGCCCACCGCCGGATCCCAGGTGACATCCGAGAGGTGAACCAGGCCATCGATATCTCCCTCAAGGCCCACGAAGAGGCCAAACTCGGTGATGTTTTTGATCTCGCCGGTCACCGTGGTACCGACGGGGTGGGTCTGGGCAAAGGCCTCCCAGGGATTTTCCTGACACTGCTTCAAGCCCAGGGAGATGCGGCGACGCTCGGCATCCACATCCAGGACCATGACCTCCACCTCTTTGCCCACTTCCAAAATTTTGGAGGGGTGGATGTTTTTCTTGGTCCAGGCCAGCTCGGAGACGTGGGCCAAACCCTCGACGCCGGGCTCCAACTCCACGAAGGCGCCGTAATCGGTGATGTTGGTCACCACACCCCGGAAACGGGCGGAGGGGGGATATTTGGCGCCAATCCCTTCCCAGGGGTCGGTCAGGAGTTGCTTCATGCCCAGGGAGATACGCTGGGTTTCGGAGTTGAACTTGATCACCTGGACCGAAACGGTATCGCCGACATTGACGACGCTGGAGGGGTGTTTGACCCGTTTCCAGGACATATCGGTGATATGCAGCAAGCCATCGAGGCCGCCCAGATCGACGAAGGCGCCGTAATCCGTGATATTTTTGACCACTCCATCCAGGATCATCCCTTCGTGGAGCGTCTCCAGCAAGGCTTTTCGGGCATCTTCCCGCTGTTTTTCAATGACGGTGCGCCGGGAGACGACAATGTTGCCACGGCGCCGGTCCATCTTCAGAATGTCGAAAGGCTGGCTGTCATCCTGGAGACGTGAGATGTCGTGTACCGGTCGGACATCGACCTGCGAACCGGGCAGGAAGGCGGCCAGGGAGTTGATGTCGACGGTGTACCCACCCTTGACCTTGCCAATGATCCGGCCATGCACGACCTTCTGTTCGTTGAAGGCTTTTTCCAGGTTGACCCAGGCCTCTTCCCGCTTCGCTTTTTCCCGGGAGAGGACAGCTTGACCATTCTGGTCTTCGGAGCGCTCCACGAAGACATCCACCTGATCGCCAACCTTGACCGCGACAGCGCCTGACGCATCCAGGAATTCCCGTATCGGCAATCGGCCTTCCGACTTCAGGCCAACGTCGATGACGAACTCCTCTCCCTCCTGCTGGATGATGGTCCCCGTGACCACCTGCCCTTCTTTGCCGACACCCTGGTTGAAGGATTCCTCCAGCAGGGCGGCAAAATCTTCATCCCCTGATTCGGGGTCCTGGACCCGCTCTTCTGCTACCACGAAACTTACCTCGAAAAAGAGTTGTAGGGAGAACCCCCGTCAACCTGTGCAGGCCGGTTGTGACAAGGCCTTGCCGACAAGTTCCACGACCCGATCGATGCTTTCTTCCAGCGTCAGGTGGGTGGTGTCGATCCGGACGGCGTCAACCGCCGGCACCAGAGGTCCATGTGTACGCCCGCTGTCCCGGGCATCGCGTTCCGCCATCTGGGCGAGAATCCCCTGGAAGCTAACAGCTTCCCCAGCCTGTTGCAACTCCTGGAACCGTCTTTTTGCCCGGACATCCAGGGAGGCGGTCAAAAATATTTTCAAGGCGGCATTCGGGTGTACGACGGTCCCGACATCCCGGCCATCCAGGATGGCAGCAGCCGGGGCGCCATATTGCCGTTGAAACGCCAGCAAGGCAGAACGCACCTGGGGCAAAGCGGCGTACCAGGAGGCCGCGATGCCGACCTCTTCCTGACGCAAGGCGGCAGTGACATCTTCATCGTCCAAAAAGGCCCGATAGGTGTCGGTCTCGACGCGGCGAAAGGTAAAATTCATGGTGGCGGCAGCGGCAGCCACGGTATCCGGATCCGTCCATCCCTGGCGCAACGCCAGCAGGCCGACAGCCCGATAGATCGTGCCGGTCTCCAGGTAGGCCAGGTCAAAACGGTTCGCCACGGCCCGACAGACGGCTCCCTTGCCAGCTCCTGCCGGACCATCAACCGCCACGATCAACCGCGTCGTTGCATGCACTTGGGACACGTCAGCGGTCAAAGCCGCCACAACGCTCCATGGCATAGTTGAAAAACTCCTCGACGGCTTTGGAACGGAATTTTTGCTTCTGGTAGACAAAATTGATCTTGCGCTTCATGGGAACACCCTTGATGCGACGTGTGGTCAGGCTGCGCAGGATCAACTCCTTGCGCAAGGCAACACTGGAGACAATGCTGAATCCGACCCCGCCCTCCACAGCCTCCTTGACCGCTTCGGTGCTGCCCAACTCCAGCACCAGGTCCAGTTGTTCGTAGGGTAACCCCGCTTTCTCAAAAAACTCGGTGATCACTGCCCGGGTGCCGGACCCCTCCTCGCGGGAAACAAAGGGGTACTCCTTCAGCAGGTGGATGGGGATCTCCTCGTTCTGGGCCAGGGGATGACCGGGAGGAATGATCACCACCAGTTCGTCTTCGGTGCAGGCACGGACCGACATGTTCTTGTTTTTCACCGGTCCCTCGACCATGCCAACATCAATGGTCGCATCCTCCAGTTTGCGGATTACCAGACGTGTGTTGTGGACCGTCAGGCGAATCTGCACACCCGGAAATTTTTTGTTGTAGCCACTCATGATGCGGGGCAAAAGGTACTCGCCAATGGTGGTGGAGGCCCCCAGCTTGACCAGGCCCCGCGTGACGCCCGTCATCTCGTTGATGGCCTTTTCGGTCTCGCGATACAGCTCCAGGATCCGTTCCGCATAGGTGAAGACCGTGACACCAGCATCGGTCAACGTGATCCGGTTGTGGTGCCGGTCAAAGAGGCGCGTATTGAAATGCTCTTCCAGTTGTCGGATTTGAAAGGTGACGGCAGGCTGGGTCAGGTTCAGCTCCTCCGCTGCCCGTGTAAAGGAAAGGTGTTTGGCAACTGCATGGAACACACGCAACCTGGTATCGGAAAAACTCATTGATTCCCACCCCGTGAGACGAGTAAAAAACCGGCGGGCGCCGGATCCTCAACATGAACGACCAACCGGTAACATCCCGGTACCACCTTATCCCATTATAAAAAAATATTATGCGATTTGTATAGAAAAATTTCGTAGCGCCCGTGACGGTCAAATTCCGCAATCTCCCTGTATGTAATGACAGGTTCGCTGCTAGAATGACAGGGATGGCTTGGTTGTCAAACCAGCAAGGAGACGTGGTCGCATGTCGTTCAAACCCATCCTGCCGGAAGCTAGGGCATTGCAGGCGTTGTCCCGCCGCTATCGGCAACGGCTGGTGGCGGAGCAGCCGGCGTTGGAGGAGCGGTTGCGGGGTGGCAGGGTATTGCACACCTCCCGTTTTCTCACCTTGGCTGCCGGGTACGATTGCATTCTGTTCGACGCTTATGGCGTTTTGAACCGCGGCCCAACCCCCATCCCTGGAGCGGTCCAAACCCTGGCTGCGTTGCGCAGGGAGAACAAATCCTTTTTTCTGGTGTCCAACAACGCCTGTCTCTCCCCTCCCCAGATCATGGAGCAGTTGCGGGGCATGGGATTTGCGCTGGACGCGGAGCAGTTGGTCACCTCGGGCATGGCCGTGAGGCCCGCCGTGGCCCGCAGCCGGTTCCGGGATCGGCCCTATTGTCTCGTGGGCACACAGGCCGGGGCTTTGGCCTATGCACCGCAACCGGAAAAGTTGATGGTCAATTTTTCCCCGAAAGGAGGGTGCCCGACCGACCAGAGTGGGCAAGAGGCGGAGTACATCCTTTTGTGCAGCGATGTTGAATACCATGGCGGCCCCCAGCAAAGGCTCGTCGAGTCTCTGCTGTCGGAACGAACTCGACCTTTGCTGGTGGCCAACCCGGATTTTGTGGCTCCCGACTCCTGCGGCAACAATCTGTGGGTCTCGGGCCTGACGGCTGCGGATCTGGAAAAACGTTTTGCTGCCCCCTGGATTGGTCTGGGCAAACCTTTTTCTCCGGTGTTCGATCTGGTCCTGGAACGGATGGGAAAAGTCCCAAGAAATCGCATCCTCATGGTCGGGGATACCCTGGAGACCGATATTCTGGGCGGTGCCGCCATGGGCTTCGACACCTGCCTGACCCTGTCGGGGGTTCTTTCCGGCCACGCAGGTTCCGTGACAACCTTGTGTGACCAGCTTGGCATTCGTCCAGATCATGTGGTGCCATCCATCGCCGATCCGTAGACAATTTGGCAGACCAGTCTTTTAATAGCCCATTTTTGGGGCGTTGCCCCAAACCCCACCAGGAGGAAGGGCGCAGCCCTTCCTCCTGGACCTCCATCCCAGTCTTTTAATGGTTTTTTTTGGGGGGCGTTGCCCCAAACCCCACCAGGAAGAAGGGCGTGGCCCTTTCTCCTGGATCTCCATCCCAGATTTCAGGAGACTCCCGACATGCCGGAATTTCACTTCACAGAACTGCTGGATATCGGCCCGGACGCCACCCCGTACCGCCTGTTGACAAGGGAGCATGTCAGCAAAATCTCTTTTCAGGGCACCGACATGCTGACGGTCAATCCGGAAGGGCTGACCCTGCTGGCCCGGGAGGCCATGCGGGATGTCGCTCACCTGCTGCGCCCGAGCCATTTGCAGCAGTTGCGCCGCATCATCGACGACCCGGAGGCTTCAGCCAATGACCGTTACGTGGCCCTGGAGCTGCTCAAAAATGCCAACATTGCCGCCGGCATGATCCTGCCCAGTTGTCAGGACACCGGAACGGCCATGGTGATCGCCAAAAAAGGGCAACGTGTCTGGACCGGCGGCGGCGACAAGGCGGCCCTCTCGCGAGGCATCTTCAAGACCTACACCGAAACCAACCTCCGCTACTCCCAGGTCGCCCCGTTGAGCCTCTACGAGGAAAAAAACACCGGCACCAACCTGCCCGCCCAGATCGATATCGAGGCGGTGGATGGGGATTATTACAAATTTCTCTTCATGGCCAAGGGGGGAGGGTCCGCCAACAAAACCTATTTGTTCCAACAGACCAAGGCACTGCTCAATCCCACCTCCCTCAAGGCATTTTTGCGCGAAAAAATTCTCACTCTGGGCACCTCCGCCTGCCCCCCTTATCACCTGGGAATCGTCATCGGCGGCACTTCGCCCGAGTTTGTCCTGAAGACCGTCAAACTGGCCACCACCCGCTATCTGGACAACCTACCCACCACCGGCGACGCCTGGGGACGCGGTTTCCGGGATGTGGCGTTGGAAGCGGAAATCTTGAAAATCACCCAGGAGATCGGCCTGGGCGCCCAGTTCGGTGGCAAATATTTCGCCCACGATGTACGGGTCATCCGCCTGCCCCGGCATGGGGCCTCCTGTCCGGTTGGCATCGGGGTCTCCTGCTCGGCGGACCGCAACATCCTCGGAAAAATCAATAGCGAGGGAATCTGGCTGGAGGAACTGGAGCGGGATCCGGCACGTTTCCTTCCTGAAATCAAAGCGGACTCCCTGTCCGGTGAAGTGGTCCATCTCGATCTCAACCGCCCTATGGCAGAAATTCGGCAAACCCTCTCCCGCCACCCCATTCGTACCCGGGTCATGTTGACCGGCTCCATCGTGGTGGCGCGGGATATCGCCCATGCCAAAATTCAGGAGCGCCTGGACCGGGGAGAGGGGATACCGGACTATTTCCGCAACCACATCGTCTACTATGCCGGCCCCGCCAAAACGCCGCAGGGATATGCCTCGGGCTCCTTCGGCCCCACGACCGCCGGGCGCATGGACAGCTATGTGGAACGCTTCCAGGCCCATGGCGGATCCCTTGTCATGTTGGCCAAGGGAAACCGTGGCGCCGAAGTCACCACCGCCTGTAAAAATCATGGCGGTTTTTATTTGGGGTCCATAGGTGGCGCCGCTGCCCAACTGGCCCAGGAATCCATCAAAAAAGTCGAGGTCATCGATTACCCCGAGCTGGGCATGGAAGCTGTCTACCGCATCGAAGTAAAGGATTTTCCTGCCTTCATCATTGTCGACGACAAAGGCAACAATTTTTTTGCCGAACTTGGACTGTAAGTTGCAGACTTGCGGAGGCTTGCCGCTGACGTGCGCCTGGGGGGGGATCTCCCCCTCCCCGGGGGTCGAGCGACGGATTCCTGGAAGCGGGGTCCAGGGGGCTGGCTCCCTGGCGGGTCCAGGGCAGCGCCCTGGTGAGGTTCGGGGCGAAGCCCTGACAAAGGCTTTCATATTCAAGCTTTTTTGCAAAGATAATGATTCGGGATCCAGGGAGCGGGTTCCCTGGCAGGTCCAGGACAGAGTCCGGGTGGGTTCGGGGCGAAGCCCTGACAAAGGCTTTCATGTCCAAACTTTTCTTGCGAAGATAATGATTCGGGATCCAGGGAGCTGGCTCCCTGGCAGGTCCAGGACAGAGTCCGGGTGGGGTTCGGGGCGAAGCCCTGACAAAGGCTTTCATGTCCAAGCTTTTCTTGGAAAGATGCTGAGTGGTTACGGGTGGAGAAGGTTGGCCCATGTGTGGAGTCGTTGCACTTTTTTCCTATGCTTCCCATGCGCCGCCGCCCTCCCTTCGAGAGTTGCGTCTCATCCGCGATCACATGGCCCATCGTGGGCCGGATGCTGCCGGGGAGTGGTCCGAACCCCGGGGACGACTCCTGCTGGGGCATCGCCGTCTCTCCATCATTGACCTGAACGACCGGGCCAATCAGCCCATGCATTCGGCGGATGGGCGTTATACGGTGGTGTTCAATGGGGAGATCTACAACCACCGGGTCTTGCGGCGGGAGTTGGAACAAGGCGGATCTCGCTTTCGGACCACATCCGATACCGAGGTGCTGCTGCACCTGTACGCGCAGCGCGGTCCCGCCATGGTGGATGCCTTGCGTGGCATGTTCGCCTTCGCCTTGTGGGACGCCATCGGCCAGACCTTGTTTCTGGCCCGGGATCCCCTGGGAATCAAACCCCTGTATTATGCCGACGACGGTGGCACGTTGCGCGTTGCATCCCAGGTCAAATCCCTTTTGGCCGGAAAAGGGTTGGACGCCGGGTTGGACGCAGCCGGCATGGTGGGATTTCTGCTGCTGGGTTCGGTGCCGGAACCTTTCACCCTGCATCGGCAAATCCGCGCTTTGCCAGCCGGCCACTGGATGATGGTGCGTCCAGATCGGGTCGAGCAGCCTCGGCAATATTTCTCCCTGGCATCTCTCTGGCGTGACGCCGCCGACGCGAGCCCCACCGTTTCCGATGCCGTTGCAGAATCCATGGTGGCCGAAGCTGTACGGGACTCCATACAGCACCACCTGGAGAGCGACGTGCCGGTGGGGTGTTTCCTCTCGGCGGGCGTCGATTCCGGCTCACTCCTGGGAATGGCCTACTCCTCCGGCCAGACACTTCGATCCATTACCCTGAAATTTGAAGAGTTTTGTGACCTCCCTGAAGATGAGTCGGTCCTGGCCGTTGCAACTGCCCGCTCCTATCACTCCCCACATACCCTGCGGACCGTGCAAAAGGAGGAGTTTCTGGCTGAAATTCCGCAAGTTCTGCAAGCCATGGATCAACCCAGCATCGACGGCATCAACACCTGGTTTGTCAGCAAGGCAGCGCGGGAACAAGGCCTCAAGGTGGCCATCTCCGGCCTTGGTGGTGACGAATTATTCGGAGGTTATTCCTCCTTTCAGGATCTGCCCAAATGGGTGCGCTCGTTTTCCCCTTTGGCGCGCATTCCCGGTTTTGGTTCCATGGTGCGACACATTCTGACCCCCATACTCCCCAGAGGACTCAGCCCCAAAATGGCCGGTATGGTTTTGCATGGCGGTAGCTGGTCGGGGGCCTATCTGCTGCGACGCGGTTTGTTCATGCCATGGGAGTTGCCGGCCCTCCTGGGAAATGACCTGGCCCAGAAAGGGCTTGAGCGTTTGTGCCCGTTTGCGATCATAGATTCAGTCCTGGATCCGGATCCCCTCTCATCCCATGCCCGGGTGGCAGCCCTGGAAGGATCCCTCTACATGCGCAACCAGCTTCTGCGGGATACGGACTGGGCCAGCATGGCCCACTCCCTGGAGGTGCGTGTGCCCCTCGTGGATGTGGAACTGATCCGCCGTCTCGCCCCCCTGATGATCCATGCGTTGGGCCCATCCGGCAAACGTCTGCTGGCAGCCGCACCATCTCCACCCCTGCCGGTCTCCGTCGTCAACAGGCCCAAAACCGGGTTCTCGGTCCCCTTCGCCTCCTGGATTCAGGAGATTCTCCCCAACCATTCACGCCGCCGCAAGCGCAGGTGCTTGTTCCAGGGGGGACACTGGTCCCGCCGCTGGGCCATCCAGGTTGGTCGTTCCATGGGAATTCGCATCCTTGAAGGAAACATGGAAAGGCCGTAGTCTCCCGACACCCCGCTGGAAAACAGATCAAAAAAACCAGCAGAGAGAAATTTGTTGTGTTGGATGGGTAGTTCCCACCACATCAAGGACAATCGGGCATGTATGCATTGAAACCCCAACTCCACGAACGGCATCGGCAACACAAACGGGGAACCATGCGCACCATGGCCTTGGACATCACTTCCCGTTGCAATATGAACTGTCCCAAATGTTACGCCGAAACCTTCCGCGATGTACCCGAAATTGACATCGACATTCTGGCCAAAACTTTCGACGAAGCTTTTGCCATGGGTGTTTTTCACTACATCATCCAGGGTGGTGAAGTTCTGGAGGCCCGGGATCGATTGGAGTCCGTTCTCAAATCGTGCCATCCGGACGCCACCTATCTCAATGTCGTCTCCAACGGCTGGCACATGACGGCAGACACCATTGCCTGGCTCAAACATTTGCAGGTCGATAAAATCACGATCAGCCTGGACTCCGGCATCGAAGCCGAACACGATGCGGGACGCCTGCCGGG
Organism: Magnetococcales bacterium; assembly: GCA_015231175.1. Lineage (NCBI taxonomy): Bacteria > Pseudomonadati > Pseudomonadota > Magnetococcia > Magnetococcales > Magnetococcales bacterium. Next base: position 9,444 of record JADGBZ010000043.1, read on the forward strand.
TTCCTATCGGCGGGCCATCCGGGCTGTTGATCAAATCCTGGCCGCTGGATTGTTCGTCGGCGTTTCCACCGTTGTCACCCATCAATCCCTCTACTCGGAAGGTTTTCAGCAAATCCACGCATACACGAAACGCAAGCGGGTCCGCCTTGAGGTGCAAGTCGCGGAGCCGGTCGGCAAGTGGGATGGACGTAAAGATATCCTGATCACCCCGGAAGACGCCAGTTTTATCAAGGAGTTATATCGAACCACCCCACGTCTGCCAAACGGGGACGTTGCCGTCAAGCGGGACATCTTCGACACCGAAAAGGATTATTGCCCGGCTGCAACAGAGTTCATGAGCATCACCGCCGCTGGCGAGCTTTTGCCGTGCAATTTTCTGCAATTCAGCCTTGGCAATATCAAGGATAAAACTTTGACGGAGATGCGCAACGCCATCCTGCCCAATCCGTGGTTCACCGATGACCACCCCTACTGTATCATTGGCGAAAACCATAAGTTTATCGACCAATATGTGACAGCCTATGTCGATGCTCCCAAGCCTTTGAATGCCTATGAAGTGTTTGGCCTGAGTCACTCTTCGGCACCCTTTCAAGAAAAAATTTGACATGAAAGCCTTTGTCAGGGCTTCGCCCCGAACACCACCAGGACGCTGTCTTAGGCCCTGCCAGGGAGCTAGCCCCCTGGACCCCGTTTCGTGGCCGGATGGTGAATCGTTGCGGAAAACAGGTCTGAAAAAATGGAAAAAACTCCTCCGGATAGTAGCAAATTGGTTGCTTCAATTCAGCAAATATCAAACCTTTACAATCTTGGGAAATTTTTGGAGGCGATCGCAAAGGCCGAGGCTTTACTCGCTGATTATCCCGATCATATCAGTTTGGTGGAGCTGTTGTTGGTTCTCTACTCAAGCGCAAAAATTGTTGACAAAGCCGAGCGATTGCTGCTCAAGACCCTGGAATACAGACCCAACGATCCCATGCTGCACATAAGCATGGGGGATGTGTTGAGAGATAGAAACGATGATGCCACGGCGTTAAAACATTATCAGACCGCCGTCCGCCTGGACCCCAGCCGTGCCGATGTCTATTTTGCCTGCGCCGAGATCTTGACCCGGCAAGATCAAAAGGAAGATGCGGTTTTTTGCCTGAACCAGGCCATTCGCCTCAAACCTGACCTTGCCGCAGCTTATCAGCTTTTGGCATCCATCCATCAGAAAAAGGGCATGACCATCATGGTCAACCTCTTTCTGCGGGCCCGCGATTATCATTCTCCAGCCACCGCACCCCTTTATCCAGCGAACCGGATTATGGACACCTTTTTTCTGGATGGACACAAAGCCCTGTCCGTGGCCCGGGAAAAAAACAGTTTCAAGGTTTTTAGAGTCTTTACCAATCCGCAAATCTGTTACCACATGGATTTCACCATCACAAACACGGATCTGGCGCCTCTGATCTACGTGCCCGAGGAGAGGGTACGACAATTTTTTGCCACGACCCGATCACGTCTTCCGCAAACAGTGGATTTTGATCCAGGCAATCCCGAAGAGTTTGGCAGGGCACGGGAGGTTGCCATACAAATCGTGATGTCCATGGTGGATCGACAAAATGCCTATCGACAACTACTGCCTCGCATACACGCGCAGCCACCCGTTTTTGTGGATGGCCAACCTTTGCGGGTCTATCTGCTCAGTTCCCGGCTGACAACCGTTATGCAGCATGCCTCTGCCAATGTGGCCAAGGCATTCAAAAGGCTGGGGTGTGAAGTTCTGTTTGAAATTGAAAAAAATGATCTGGAATCCCTGGAAGGGTATGCCTATGCCCGTGGCCTGTATTCTTTCAATCCCCATATCGTTTTCAATGTCAATTATGCCAAACACGAACTTGGTTACCATCCGGATGTTTTTAACATCGTCTGGTATCAGGATCCTCTGTCCAATCCGAAAAATGATTCTGGAACACTTCCCTGGCGGGAACGGGATATTGTTCTTTCCGCTTATCCCGAGTTTGACGAAATGATTTACGCAACGGGCGCAAGAAAAATTTATCGTCAAGACATGTGCGTGGATTTGGACTGCTTCCAAAATAAGGTGCCTCGAAAAGATCGTCGCAAGGTCGTATTCATAGGCAGTTCCCACCATCATTCAATTGAAAATTCGCCGGAAGTCAACATGATCGTTGACAAACTTCGCAGCATGTTTGAACAGGGCTCTGTCATTTCCGATTCCCTGATACGTGAATTGTCGGAAGAAACCAAACTGGATTATATTCAAATAAAAGAGTATGTCTATCCTTATGTGGTACGCAACCGATCCGTTGAATGGTTGTGTGAGCTTGCCCCGGAAATGGAATGGGATGTGGAAATCTATGGGCGGTTTTGGGAAGAGGTGCCGATTGTCGCCCCATATTATCGCGGAGAGTTGTCCTATGGCCCGGAACTGGCTGCGATGTACAATCAGGCACGTTATGCCTTGTCGGCGCATCCGCACCAAATCAAAACGCAGCGTTTGGCCGAGTTGTCGGCGTGTGGCTGTATTCCAATCCTGAATGATGACCGGGTCAATGTCGAACCACCGCATTGGGACGACGAGATCCTCTATTTCCGCACCCGAGATGATCTTCGGCGGTGTCTGCAACAGGAACCGCGCAACGATCCATCCGTCATTGCGCAATCTTTTTCCTACGACATGCTTGCACAACGTGTTCTCGATTGGGTCACGGAGAAAACGGGTGTGAGGTAATCGTTAACCACCCGCCAACGAATCGGGGTCCAGGGGGCTGGCTCCCTGGCTTAGTCCAGGGCAGCGCCCTGGTGGGGTTCGGGGCAAAGCCCTGACAAAGGCCTTCATATCCAGGTTTTTAACGAATCGGGATCCAGGGGGCTGGCTCCCTGGCTTAGTCCAGGGCAGCGCCCTGGTGGGGTTCGGGGCAAAGCCCTGACAAAGGCCTTCATATCCAGGTTTTTTTTGAGATGGTGCCGGATAGTGACCCCAAATTTGCTGCTACCCGGCATCGATGGTTGCCTGAAGTGCCGTCACCGCTTTTTCCACCTCTTGGGCAAGCTCTTCAAGGATGGTGGCGAACTCTGCCCAGTTTTTCATTTCCGCCTTGCCGGCGAGCAACATGGCCTTGATCCGAACCCTGGAGGCACCAACCTGGGTGGCGACGTTTTTCAGCCAGTCGGCACTCTTGTGGGCCTGGAGGGGATCCTTGATCTCCAGTTGCCGCCGCAAGGCGTTCAACTTTGCGGGCCCTTCCCGCAAGAAGAGGTCGCGCTGGCGAGCAAAATCAGCCGGGTCGCCAGGGGCTGGTTTGAGTACGGGCGTTTCGTTGGTTTTGGCGGTTTTGGGAAGGGATTGCCGGACAGGAGGGGTGGATTTGACAAGAAACGGAGCGATGGCCTCGGTCAACTCTTGGGGCCGATAAGGTTTGCGCAAAAATCCATTCATCCCCTCTTCCAGGCAACGTTGTTTGACCTCTTCCAGGGCGTGGGCGGTCACGGCGATGATCGGTGTCTCTTTCTTGCTGCTCAGGTGCCCGTCACCAGCACGGATGATGCGCGTGGTTTCATGGCCATCCATCTCTGGCATCTGTAGATCCATCAGGATGAGATCGAAATCGGCGCGGGCCATGGCTTCGAGGGCTTCCATGCCGTTGTTGGCCACCGTGACCCGATGTCCCCCCCGTTCGAGGATGGCCAGCGCCAATTTTTGGTTGTTGATCAAATCCTCTACCAGGAGGATGCGCGAGGAGTTTTCCAGGGGCTTGGGAAGGGGTTGTGGCTCGGTTTTGGCTGCGGGTTGGGAACTCTGTGGGGAGGTCGGGACGCCCATGGCCTGCTTGATGGACCGAAGCAAGGCAAACCTTTTGACCGGCTTGCGGCAGCAAACCTGACCATCCAGGCGGCACACGCTTTCGACATCCTCCAGGCGCAGATGAGTCGGCAGTAGGAGAACTACATGACCATGCCATCCGGCATGTTCGCGCCAGGCCGACGAAGGCTGATTCTCCTGGTCAATGATACCGTGATCCAATATCAGGAGATCAAAGGGGCGTGCGAGCTTTTTGGCCCGATCCAGATTGGCCAACATGTCGGTCACATCGACAGAATCCTGGACCAGAAGACCAGCCGAGGTCAGGGTTTCGCGCAGAATCTCCCGGCCAATGGCGCTTTTCCAGACCGTCAGGACGGAGAGACCGGCCAGGGGTTCTGCCGGTGCCTGGCCTACCCGTTCCTCCATGACCCGCCCTGGTTGTTCCGAGCTGCGCTTGCCCAGGGAGAACTCGGCGGTAAAATGGAAGGTGCTGCCAAATCCCTCTTCGCTTTCCAGCCACATCTCTCCATTCATCATGGTCACCAGGCTGCGACTGATGGTCAACCCCAGTCCGGACCCGCCGAATTGACGGGTTGTGGAGCCGTCCGCCTGGGTAAAGCGTTCAAAGACCCTGTCCTGCCGGTCGCGCGGGATACCGATACCCGTGTCGGAAACCGAAAAATGCACCGTAACCCGATTGCCCACGCCGGGAGGCCGCAGCCTGGCGCCAGGAACCTCCCCGGGTCTGGCCAGGCGCACGCGCAGCACCACCTCTCCTGCGTCGGTGAACTTGATGGCATTGCCAAGCAGGTTGATTAAAATCTGGTTGAGGCGGAGCGGATCGCCCACCAGGGTTTCCGGCAGATCCGTGGCGACATGGCACAACAGGTCCAGATCTTTTTGGTGCGCCTTGACTGCCAATCCTTCACAGGCCGTTTCGATCCGCCCCAGCAGGTCGAAGGAGATCTGCTCCAGTTTGAGATGTCCCGCCTCGATCTTGGACAAGTCCAGGATGCCGTTGATCAATTCCAACAGGGAGCGGGAAGAGTTTTGGACAATCTCCAGGTATTCACGTTGCTCTGCGGTGGGATTGCCCTCCATCAGCAGGTCGGTCATGCCGATGACCGCATTCATGGGGGTGCGGATCTCATGGCTCATGTTGGCCAGGAATTCGCTCTTCGCCCGGTTGGCCGATTCCGCCACGGTCAAAGTCTCTTCCAGGGATTTGACCAGTTGTTTGCGTTCGGTGATGTCGTGCATGAAGCCAGTAAAGAATAACCGCCCGTCGTTGACCAGGGAGGTCAGCGCCATCTCCAGATCGATCAACAGGCCATCGTGCCGCAGTCCCTGGACCTCGATGCGCCGTTTCAGGTTGATGGCCCCCTCACCTTGGGAGAGCCTCTGGGCAAAGGAAGCCTGATGACCTGCACGCGCATGGGGAGGCATGAGCGTATCGACGATGGGTTTTCCCAGCATCTCGTCGCGGTTGAAACCAAATAATTTTTCTGCGGCGGGATTGAAATCCACCATGCGGCCATCTTTGTCGATGGTGACAATGGCATCCAGCGCACTCTCCAGAACCGACTTGAGGTGATTTTCCCGGCTGCGAAGTTTGACCAGGGTCTCTTCCAGACGTTTGGTTCGTTCCTGGACCAGATCTTCCAGGGCCTCGTGTTTTTCGATCAGTTCGACGTTTTGCGAAACGCGGCAGAACAGCTCCTCGTTCCGGAACGGCTTGGTCAGGAAGTCGTTGGCGCCGGCCTTGATAAACTGGGCGGCGAGATTCATGTCGCCATGCGAGGAGAGCCCAATGATAGCAACGTGATCCCGCTGGTATTTGGCGCGAATGCGTTTGGTCAACTGGAAACCATCCATGCCGGGCATCTCGTAATCGGAGATCACCATGCGCACATTGTTTTCGTCCAAAATTTTCAGGGCCTGCTCCCCGTCCGCCGCTTCCAAAACCTTAAAACCATGCAGGCGCAGAAACCGGCACAGGCTGTAACGAAAACTGCGAGAATCATCCACCACCAAAACCTGAATATTTTGATTCTGGCGCAGGCGTTGAATAAAATAAATAACAGAATCAATAACGTGTATATTATCTTTAATGAAATAATCCAGCACCCCCTTGGAGAGAACCTTGCTGCGCAAATCCTCCTTGAACTCGCCGGTCAGGACGATGCAGGGGATTTTGTGGGAGAGGATCAGATCGACGATTTCGCCATCGGGGGCATCGGGCAGATGCAGGTCGAGAATACCCAAAAAGCATTGACCATGTTGGGAGAGGCTCCATTTCTTGGCCTCGGCGAAGGTACGGGCAACGACCACTTCGCAAGAAAAAGCTTCTTGCAAACGGCTGCGCAACAGGGAAGCAAAACTCCGTGAATCTTCAACGACCAGCAGAGAGTCCATGACCACGCACCCCCAAATGAAAAGGCCGAGGCACCATGGGAAGAGTGCCGAATGGATACCCAGGCTTTATGATTCGATCAGGCAATACTCTTTGAGTTTTTGGATTATTTTTGTCGATGTGATCGGCTTGGTGATGTAGTCGTTGCAGCCACCCTGGAAGAAAGCCTTGGCGAATTGTTCTTCGGTATCCAGGGCGCTGATCATAAAAATAACGGCAGGAGAACTCTTGGCAACTCCGGCCTTTTCCTCGATTTCCCGCATGCGCGCCAGGGCCTTCTGGCCATCCATGACCGGCATCATGATGTCTAGACACACCAAGCTGTAAGGGTCGCCATCCTCCAGCGCAAATTGAAAAGTTTCAACAGCCTCCAGGCCATTCGCCGCAAAATCACAGGAACCGTACCTGGACAGGATTTTTTCCAACAGCATGCGATTGTTGAATTGGTCATCGACGATCAAAAACCTCATGGTTCAGCCTCGAAACAAGGTCATCCCGGCAAAAAACCCGGGTGTTGCAGAACGTCTCCGGTAGTTGGATGTCGCGGCTTGACGTGTGGACCGCCCAATCCAACATCCCCCCATGTCAATCACGCCGGAAATGTACATGATGCCTCGCATGTTGGCCATAAAGAACTTGACCAGGGAAGTCTATTTTTTCCTGCCCGGATGATTTTTCCCCCGGTCGGCGGCACGCCTTGCCGGGAGAGTCAGCACACCAAGGCCCTGCCAGGGAGTCAGCCCTTTGGATCCTGACTTGTGACCGGGCGATGAACGGTGATTGCTTTTTGTCGGCAATAATTTATTTATTGGCATTACTTTTGCATCGATTTGCCGTCAAGGCGTCAAAAACAGCCGTGAGGGGATTTGTCTACGGAAGGCTACGAGAAAATAAAGAAGGAGGATGGTCATGAAACATTTTCAAGTTGACAGCGGTGGCGTTGGATTTTTTTTGTGTCACAACGGCAGGATCATCGCGGAGGGATTGACCCGGGACGAGGCTGTGGATGCGGCTGACCATCTGGAAAGGCTCTTCTATGAGACCCCCGTGGAGAGTTTTGGCAACCTGGTGGCCTTTCAGTCTGCGGTTGAGACCAGCGGCAGTCGCATCCGGAATCAAGTCTAGCTGCACACCGGGCAACCTCAGGGTTGCCGAATCGATTGCAGGGTGTCACTATTCGGCACCCTTGCAAGATAAGCCTGGACATGAAAGCCTTTGTCAGGGCTTCGCCCCAAACCCCATCAGGACGCTGTCCAAGGCCCTGCCAGGGAGCCAGCCCCCTGGACCCCGAGCGTGGCCGGGTGCTGAATGGCAACTGAACATGGGGTGTCTGAACGATTACGGGACGAGAGTCGTTATTGCCCAGGGCAATCGCATTTGAAATAGTGTGGCACTGCCCCCCTTTCTTGTAAACCTGCAATACATCCGCCTTCTGACGCAAAAAAAATGCGCCAGAAGGCGGACCGAAGCCCGCCCCCTGGGCCTTTTTTGCCAACGGCGCAAAAAAATCCTGATTATTGCCCTTTACGAACCGCAAATACTACCACTACGATGCTGACTCTGACATGCGTGGCGCGGGAGGGTCCGTCAGTTTGAACGGAAGGGTTGTCCGGCGTTTCGTGCGAAAGGCACTCGTAACCTTTCACCACCCTTGCAAGAAAAGCTTGGACATGAGTAGCTATTCACCACCTTTTCAAGAAAGGCTTGGATATGAAAGCCTTTGTCGGGGCTTTGCCCCGAACCCAACCAGGACTCTGTCCTGGACCTGCCAGGGAGCCGGCCCCCTGGACCCCGGTTTGTTGCCTGGTGGTGAATTGTTACAGGCGCTCAAGGTTGATTCGAGATGTCCTCCGAATTGAATTCTTTTTTGATTCCCAAGGGTCGGTTTCGCATCTATTGGGACTATATCATCCTTGCGGCTGTTGGTTGGTACGGCGTTTCCGTGCCGATTGCCATCGCTCTGCGCCTTGACACCCCCCAATGGTCCTTCATCCTGGATGTCGTTCTGACCGTCTTCTTCGTGGTCGACATCTACGTCAATTTTCACACCCCGTTCCTGAAGGATGGGGAGCAGATCAGGGATTTGCGAGCCATTCGCAAACGCTATCTGCGGCGCCGGTTCCTCATTGACCTGATCTCCACCATTCCCTGGGAGCTTCTGGCCACTGCCCTGTTTCTCCATGGCAGCGATGCCGAGACGTTGGCCATCCTGCGTATCATGCGTTTGACGCGGATGCTCCGTCTGGCCCTGGTTCCCAGCGTGGTCGCCGACTTGCGTTCCCATACGGAGCATGCCTTGGTGGAAACCATCCGATTGGGCGCCAGCCAGCGGGTCAAGGTTATCATGATGTTGTTTTGGGTGGTGATCGGCATGAATTTGTTGACCTGTGGATGGATCATGATCCACGAAACAGCCAACACGGATCCCCTATCCATTTATATCCAGGCGTTTTACTGGCTGGTGGTCACCGTGGCCACGGTGGGGTATGGAGACATCACGCCGTCGACGGATGCCTCGCGCGTTTATGCCATCGTGGTCATGCTGGTGGGCATCGGCATGTATGGTTTCATCATCGGCAACATCTCCACCACCATCGCCAATGCCAATTCGTTCGAGAACCGCCGACGGGAAAAGTTTGCCGCCCTGGCCCAGTTCATGAGAACCTTCAACATACCCTTGCACCTCCAGGGAGATATATTCAGTTTTTACAATCATTTTTTGACAGAAAGGGCCGCACTGACCTCGGAAATTCTCCAGGAGTTGCCTCCCGAGCTGCAAAGGGAGATCAACAAATACGTCAACATGGTCATGTTGCAACATGTTCCGTTTTTCAGGAACGTGGGAGAGGCGTGCCTGGCCGATCTGGTGGAATGCCTGACCACCCGGATCTGCACCCCCCGGGAGCTGGTGTTGCAGGCCGGTGAAAGGGGAGAGGAGATGTATTTTCTGAGTCACGGCGTCGTCGAGGTTTTGACTCCGGAGGGACACCCCCTGGTCAAATTGCGGGCCGGTTCCTTCTTTGGTGAAGTGGCCCTTCTGCGTGACATCGAGAGAACGGCGACCGTGCGTTGCATCACCTTCTGCGACCTCTATGTCCTGAGCCGGACGGATTTCACCCGGGTCATCAAGAGCTACCCGGGTATCAGCGACCAGTTGAGTGCGGTGGTTTGCGACCGCTACGATGCATAAGATAAGTCGTAACGATGCATCCTCGTCGAGGGTAACCGTTCAGTACCCCTTCAAGAAAAGCCAGGACGGGAAAGCCTTTGTCAGGGCTTCGCCCCGAACCCCACCTGGGCGCGGTCCTGGAACCGGCAGGGAGCCAGCCCCCTGGACCCAATGTGTGGCCGGGTGGTGAAGCGTTACCCGTTTTCAATCGTTTTTTAGGTGGGTACGATCATGGATGCAACCGGTGTCGAGGGGATGTGCTCTGGTGCACATGGCACAGGGCCACCGCCAGTGCGTCGGCTGCGTCTGCCGGGGCAACCTGTCCCATACCCAGGAGCACGCGAACCATCTCCTGGACTTGATGTTTCTCAGCCCGTCCATAGCCAACAACCGACTTTTTGACCTCCAGGGCGGCATATTCATGGACCGCCAGCCCGCTTTGGCTGGCGGCGACGATGGCGGCTCCGCGTGCATGTCCCAACTTCATGGCGCTTTGAACATTGTGGGCCAAAAAAATGGACTCGATGGCGGCCACCTCGGGCTGATGTTGGTGAATGACACCGCACAAGCCACGAAAGATCTCCGTCAGGCGTTCCGGGAGGGGCGAAGCGGCTTGCGTGCGGATGGTTCCATGGGCCACATGGCGCAGGTAATTGCCATGGGCCTCAACGATGCCCCATCCGGTTACGGTGGTGCCCGGGTCGATCCCCAAGGTGCGCACCCTCTCAACCGTTGCTCAGGCGTTCCATGACATCATCCGGGATATCAAAGTTGGCGTAGACCCGCTGGACATCGTCATGGTCCTCCAGGACATCCATGAGCTTGAGCATGCTTTCGGCGGGTTTTTCCCCCAGGGTGACGGTGGTTTGGGGGCGCATGGTGATCTCGGCGGAGGCAGGTTTGTCGAACCCTGCCGTGGCGAGCGCCTGGAGAACTTTTTCAAAATCCTCGGGTCGGGTGATGATTTCGAAGCCGTCGCCATCGGCGATCAAATCTTCGGCGCCGGCTTCCAGGGTGATCTCCATGAGAGTCTCTTCGGAGCCCTCATCCAGCAGAATCTGTCCCTTCTGGTCAAAGAGATACGAAACACAACCCGTGGTTCCCAGATTGCCGCCATGTTTGCCGAGCAGGGAGCGCACATCCGCCACCGTGCGATTGATGTTGTCGGTGAGGGTATCCACCAGGATGGCCACTCCGCCGGGTCCATACCCTTCGTAGCGCACCTCCTGATACTCCACCCCATCCATATCCCCTGTACCCCGTTTGATGGCCTTCTCGATGGTATCCTTGGGCATGTTCTGGGCTCGGGCCGCAGCCATGGCGGCCCGTAGGCGCGGATTGGCAGAATGATCCGCACCACCAGATCGGGCGGATATGGTGATCTCGCGGATCAGTTTCGTAAATATCTTGCCCCGTTTGACGTCCTGCGCCCCTTTGCGGTGCTTGATGTTGGCCCATTTGCTGTGTCCTGCCATGCTCGGCTCCAAAAAAAGATTGAAAAAATGGGATGGTTGCGCAGAGTCTACCATGCCAAACTGTTTTATTGCAGGGCGCTGAATGGTGATTCGGCTTCAAGCCTGGGTGGCCAAAAAAATTTGGCCATCCTGCACATCAACAGGTACCGGGAGCAAGGACTCACCGTGGCAATCGCCCCAGGTGCACAGGCCATCCTCGGCCCGGAAACGGGCGCCATGGACACTGCACCGGATCGTTTCCGGTTCATCCCGCAGCAGGAAGGGCCAATCAGGACGTGGTGGGTTCAGGGGCACCTGAAAGTGGGGACAGGCGTTGACATAGGCCCTGGCTCTCCCCGCTGCAAGAGGGACAAGAAACAGGCGAAAGGGCTTGTCAGTGGTTTCTCCCCAGATGAATTCACGCCCCAGGGTGCCGGTCAACTCGTCCAATCGGCAAAGGTACGTTCCAGGTAGTGGTGCATGGTTGCGTTGTTGCCAAGTCATCGTGATATACCTGGGTCTTGCCCCAAACCCCAGGGGAGACGACACCCTGGATTTGCCTGAAAACCAGTCCATCGGGTCTCGATTCGACACCCGGTTGCGAGCCTGAGCAAGATGCCATAATGTCGCCGGCCATGGAACAGACAATGCCCAACGATCTGCATGGAGAGCCCCTGCTCCTCCTTTTGGAAGAGATTTTGATGCTCCACCCGGAAGGGATGCGGGAGTACGAACTCTACCGCACCCTTGCCGACCAGGGCACCCCTCCTTTTGCCGACAGGAACTTGCGGGACTCCCTGGACCTTTTCCAGACCCATTTTCTCCTTTTTCATCTGCTCTACACTTTGCGGGAACGGCTGCGGCGGGAAGGACGGGGCGATCTGGAGATCCATTGTCTCAAGACGGTGTTGCAACCGTGGCAGGGCGTAACGGATGCGGTGCCGGATATGCTCGACCCGCTGGGTGCATACTATCTGAACCTGGAAAACATGACGACGACAGGCCGGGAGGATGTGGAGGCCATGCTTGCCGGTTTTTGGCGCAACTTTCGCCAACAGGGGGAGCGGGAACAGGCCTGCCGGATTTTAGGTCTCTCCACCCAGGCAACCCGGGAGGAAATTCGGCAACGTTTTCGCGATCTGGCCTTCACCCACCACCCGGATCAGGGCGGCAAGCCGGAACGATTTCAGGAAATCGCCTCGGCAGCAGCCATCCTGCTGCGTTCGTGATCCCATGACCGTATGGATCGGCCATGATACGCCTCCGGAAGCGGTTTGATATAAACCCGACATAACCATTCACCACCCGGCCACGCATCGGTGTCCAGGGGGCTGGCTCCCTGGCAGGGCCTGAGACGGTGTCCTGGTGGGGTTCGGGGCGAAGCCCTGACAAAAGCTTTCATATCCAGGCTTTTTTTGCATATGACAACGCCCTGGTGGGTTCGGGGCAAAGCCCTGACAAGGGCTCTCATGTCCAGGATTTTCCCAAAAGGGCTCTGGATGGTTACCATTTATCATAGCCAACTGGTAAAAATGGGGTAACAATGGAACCATTCTGTGGGAATCGAGTCTGACCCTAACGAGGGGGGTGCATGTTCTTACCTCTTTCATGGTGGGGACGGAGCCGCCTGGGGAGGCATGGCTCTTCTTGCCAGAGTGCCTTGTCGGGTGGGTTCGTGCAGAGTGCTGGTTGGTGTCTCTCCGGGGCTGTCTTTGCGGTCACCTTTTCCTTGGGTTCCTGGTGTGATTTCAGGAAGTAAGGGCTATCTCGTGGTGTGTGGCAGAGGTGACCGGCAAAGCGGCCCGGGAGAGACTGGGGCTCCCTCAGGGCATCAAGACGACATCCCCTTTCAGTCCTTCTTTGTCGCGCAACGTGACCTGGGCGGCGTCGGCTTCCGAGCGGGTGGCGTAGCTGCCGACGTAGAGGCGGTAGTAGGGCTGTGCCTTAAGGTTGATCTCCTGGGTGGTCGCAAGGAAGTTGCGCTGCGTCAATCGGGTTTGGATTTTGGCCAGTGTGTCGGCGTCCGAGTATGACCCCAGGTAGACGAAATAACCCTTGCCCGGCGTCGAGCCGTTCGCTGGGGTCGCTGCGGGTAAGAGGGCGGCGCCTGGTTTGACAGGGTTGCTGGTGGTTGGCGATGCGGCGTGTGGGACCAAAGTCGCAGGCAAACTCTGGCTGCCGGATTGGCCAAGGGTGGTCGGGGGTTCGGGGGGAACATCCGGGTTGGCCTTGCGGTAACTGGCCTGCATGACTGGAGCCATGGCTTCCGTGGTCGGGCGGACGGCGTCATTACGAATCAGCAGGGCGTCCGGGATCTTGGCAAACCTGGGAATATCGGGCCGCAAGGGTTGGCGGTCGGCTATTTTTTGTACCAGTTCATCTGCCAAGGCACCCTTGATGGATGCACGTTCCGAGTCCGCAGGGTGGGTCATGGAGGTAGGCCAAATGTTGCCGGGCATTTCGGCGGCCAGTTTTCTGTTCGTTTCGATCGCCTTTTTCGGATCATATCCGGCCAGGGCCAGGATGTAGACCCCGAGCATGTCCGCCTCCTTTTCAAATTCCCTGGAGTAGGCCATGCGACCGACGAGGGCGCCCCGCTCGGAGAGCCCCCCGTCGGTATTGACCCCCTTGGAGGCGAAGAGAATATCCAGGATGAACCCGCCAAGCTGGCCCATCTTTGTGTTGATGATCCCTTTATCGACATGCTTCATGATGTTGTGGGCCATTTCGTGGGCTATGGCATCGGCCAGGGCGTTGTCGTCCAAGATACGGATCAGGCCGGGCGAGACCACGATGTGTTTTCCGTCGGCGTAGGCATTGATCTCGTCGTTTCTGTCCAGCATGGGAGGATAGCTGCAAATGGGCACGCCACCTGAAATGGTTCCCATGGCTTTGCCGTCCCGTATGAACTGGTAGGTAAAACGACCGGGAACGTTTGGTACGGTGACAAGTTTATCCCCCAGTTGCACGCCCGAGTGGGAGGCTGTCGAATTTGGATGTATATAAAACACCGTGCCGATTGCACCATAATTGTAATGAATTTCCGCCGCACGCATGATGTTTGTGCTGATAGTTTTAAAATTATTTTTGGTCATCACCATCACGCCGTTTTCTTGCGCCAGATTTTCCTGGGGACAGAACGGTACGGCGGCCTGGGCAACATCGAAATAGAGCCTGTAGATTCGATTGAGTTGTCTATGGATATTTTCCAGATACAACAACGATTGGTGGATGGCTTCGCGTTGTTGCTGTTCATCCGAGGCCGTGCGCATCTGGATTTCGGGCCGCTGACAGCCGGTCAAAAGGAGACCGGCCAGCAATCCATAACCGAAAATTGTGACAAGGGCCCTGGAGCCGACTTTGCCGGTGGCGCAAGACAAGTGATATCGAATCATTTCGGGTGTTCCGGGAGAACCTATTCGGCTTCCCTCTCCCTGCTGGAGAGCACGGTGCGGAGGGACTGCTCCAGCATGCGCGGATTGACCCCCTTCTGGATGCCGATGATGCCATCCATGATGACCTGGCAGCGCAGTTGCTCCTCGCTGGAGTAGTGGTGGAGCTTGATGCCGATGGGAATGGTCATCATGTTGGCGACGATGGCCCCATAGCAGGTGGCGAGCAAAGCGGTCCCCATGGCCGGGCCGATCTTGGAAGGATCTTCCATGTTGGCAAGAAGTTCGACCATGCCAATGAGGGTACCGACCATGCCCATGGCCGGAGCCGCTTCGCCCATCGAGTCGAACATGACCACCCCCACATGGTGACGGTGCGCCAGATATTCGATCTCCTTGCCCATCACTTCGCTCAAAAATTCAGGGCTGGAGCCGTCCACGCAGTGGTTGATGGCATTTTGCATGAATGAATTTTTGGTCTTGTACTTTTCCAGGGCGAGAATGCCATCTTTGCGAGAGATGTTGGACATCTCCACCAACTGGGCAATGATGTCATTGATGTTGTCCTTGGGCAGCAGGAACGCCTTGGAGAGGATGGCGCCGGTGTTTTTCAGATCATGCAGACTGAATTTGACAAAGGTAGAGGCGATAAGCCCCCCAAACACAACCACGGCTGCATGGGTACTGGCGAACATGGTGATCTTGCCTGCCGAAAGGAAGGCCAGAATGAGCAAGGCGCCAAACAGTCCTATGATGGTAGATATGTCCATGGTTGAGATATTCCTTTGTTCTATGGCTTTTCAGGTTCTTGAGGATACTGACCGGAAGAGGCGTTTCCAGGTGCATCATCGACCTGGGGTGTGTTGGCCATCTCCTTGAGGATGACAATCTCGACGCGACGATTGGACTTGCGGCCTTCTGGCGTATTGTTGCTGGCGATAGGCTGGTACTCGCCGAAGGTCGTGGCCCGCACACGTTCAGGTTGCAACTCTCCTCCGGCTATCAAGCGGTTGGCAACCGCAGCGGCCATGCGCGCCCCCTGGAACCAGCTTGTCGTCTCCAACTGTCCCGGGACGGTTTTTTGGGAGTCGGTATAGCCACGGATTTCGATGGCGTTGTAGCCGCCGGCCAGGACATTGCCGATCTGGTCCAGAACGGCGCCGACATCGGAGTTGAACGTGGCCGATCCGGGGGAGAGCAGGGCCTCCTCCTTGATGGTGACATGAAATCCGTCCCGTTTCTCCTCCACCATGGCCTGGCCGTTGTCGACCAGGGCACTGACCATGACGCGGACCTTTTCGCGCAACTCCACAAAATGCACGGCCTGCTGAAACTCGGTACCGATCAGATTTTGCCCGGTAAGAATGGGGTTGATCGCCTGAATCCTCTGCACGCCGAACGCATCCTTCATCGCGCCGGCCAGCTCCTCGAAGCGGGCTTTCTGGACGGAAGAGTAGGCAACGATGATCACGAAAAAACAGAGAAGGAGCGTGGCCATATCGGCCCAAGATATGAACCAGAGAGGCGTTCCCTTCTTGCAGACAGGACATTTTTTGGCCATGCGTTTTTTCCCACAGAATGAGTGACCGTCAAGCAGGCATCACCTGGCAACAACCGGTCCCCGACGACACCAACCCAGTTTGGCAAGGATTTTGACGGTAAGTGCTGTCTGGATATCCAAATGAAGCAAACTTCAGACCAGAATGAATGGAGGCCATTCAGTCAACCGTTCGGCACCACCCGAAAAATAGACGTCAGGAAGGGGTTTCCGGAGTCTGCCGTGCGGGACGCATCTTGTAAAAAAAATCGTCGGAACTGATGTATTCCGACATTTTGCGCAGGGTGGCATGCAGGTTGTCCGCCTTGAACTGCGCCAGTTGGCGTTCGAGGTTGTGGCGTTGGGTTTCCGGCAGGTAGAGATCGCATGGCGTCGGTGCCGGGCGGGGGGTGCCGTGCCGGTTTTCGGCGCGCCAAGTCAAAAAATCGTGGTGCAGATCCAACCTTTTTTGGCTGACCAGGGCCTGGTTGCCGGTCAGTTCAATGCGCAATTCCCGGCTCAGGTGCAGCACCTCCGCGAGTTGCGCCCGTGCCGCATCCGGGGCCTGATGGTCGGTCAGCAAGGTCTCGCCCACCTGGCGCAGCAGGGCCAGGAATGGATCGAGATGATCGAGCAGAATCTTGAAGGTGAGCTGAAAGTTGAGTTTGCCGAACTGGCCGGACTTGAGTCGGGCAAAGGGGTCATCGGCGCACCAGTAGGCGCTGAGGCTGGCAAAGTCGGGAAAATTTTCCAGATCATGGTCTGTCCGGAACCACTGCATGAGCTCCGCCAGAGGGCCGTCCGTGGTGCGGAAGGCGGCGGCCACGGCCAGGATGGCATCCAGCGGGTGGATGCCATACCCTTGCAAAAGCTTCAGATAGTCGATGAAATATTGACGCGACCACATGAATTGGATCAGGGCATGGGTGAAGCGGCAGGAGCGCAGCTCTTCCAGGGACATGGTGGTGGTGGCCAGGACGATCTCCTGGCCATCGATCACCCGGACGCCTGCATATTCGCCGAAAGCTCCGTCCTGGATGCGCCAACCCACGGTGCGAAAATAGCGCGCGCGGGAGTCCGGCGTGTTCATGGCGGTGCCCGGCAGCAGATAGAGATTGAAGTTGACCATCTCCACCCCTTTGTCCATCAGGAGCCGGTTGGCGGCCATGTGGGAGGCCAGGGTCTCCTCCGGCAGGCCCAGGATCAGCTCGGAGAAGACGGTGATTTTTTCCTCACCAGCCCGGAGCGTCGTCACGATCTCCTCGACCTTTTCCAGGGGGAGGTTGGTGCGTTGGATGGCTGCCAGGACTTTCGGGTTGTTGGATTGCAGGGTGGCGGTGATATCCGACAGACCGCGCAGGGCCTTGGCCACCCGCATGACCCGTTCCGGGTTGCCTTTGTTCCATTGGATGGAGCAGTGGCCGGGAAAACCGTGCTGGCGGTGGGCCGCATACAATTTTTCAGCAATTTTTTCATCGCGGGGCAGAATGCTGAAGTTGGCATCGGCCAGGAACAGATTCATCGCCTTGTGGCAGCGTTGGCTGACATAATCGATCTCGGCAAAGACGCGGTCATCGCTGAAGCGGGTCAATTTGCCGGCGCCGATACCCCAGGCGCAAAAGGTGCAGCGGTAGGGGCAGGAGCGGTTGGTTTCCAGGATGGGTGTCATGGGCTCTGCAAAAAACGGATCCAGCAGGCCGGTAAGATAGGGAGAAGGGATGGCGTCCAAGTCGGGCAGAGGCGGCAAGGGGGGGGTCACATGGACGGCACCGCCAAACCCATCGGCGTTGACCAGGGATCCCGGGGTGGGTTCCTGTCGCCACCGTGGCAGGCTGGCACCACAGGCCAGAAATTTTTCGAGCAGGGTGGCAAAGCCCACTTCACCCTGGTTCAGGACAAAGGCATCACAGGCGGGTTGTTGGGCAAAAAAGGCCAGCGCACCGGTTGTATCGGCGTTGAGATCGGTCATGTTGGGACCGCCGCCCACGGTCAAGGCATGGGGGTGCAAACTCTTGACGATACCATAGACGTGCCGATTCAGGTTGCTGTTCCAGACATAGTGGGAGAGGCCCACCACGCTGGGGCGTTCGTGGTTGAGGGCTTCGATCAGGTGTTCCGGGCGTTTGAAGAGGCGAATCTCCAACTCCCCGGGCAGGGATTGTTGAGCATGGCTGCCGATATAACCGACGTTGAGCGGAAAGGTCCACTGCCCGATGCGACCGCCGGTGTGAACGAGATCCCCCAGAAAGACGACTGTTTTGGATTTTTTCATGCGCGTGGTGTTCCTTCAGGTGACGGGCCTGTTGTGACGCTGCAAGAAATGTTCCTTGCGTGATCCATACCTTTCCTTTTGACATGGGACGCGGCAAAATTTTCGGCATAAGACAGCATGTCATTCCTGAAAACAATTTTTGACTTGCCGAGGTAAAAAATTATTGAGGATGTGCAGGTGGATATGATACAAACCTCTGGGAAACAGTTTTATACTGTAAGGGTGGCCGGCAGAGGGGGGTAATCCTCTCGGTTGCCGGCATGTTCATGACCAGATGGGAGAAGACAACATGTTTCGCAGTCGAGAAAATGATGACA
>JADGBZ010000044.1 GCA_015231175.1 Magnetococcales bacterium
CTGGACCCCGATTCATGGCTTGCCTGCACATCAAATCAACACGGTTGAGCCACTATGCCAATCCCGATGAGGAAACCACTAACTGGAGAGCCGTGTGCGGGAGAACCGCCTGCACGGTTCGGAGGGAGGGGAGGGTTACACCTTCCCTACCCCTATCCGCCAGGAGGAGGGGCGCAGCCCTTCCTCCTGGATTTCCATCCTTGTTTTTCAATCTTTTTTTGGCGCACGCCAACTTTGCCACAACCCGCCCTCGGAGAAACAACCCCATCCCCAGCGAATCCATCCCAGGGTTGCCGAAGCCAGCCAAATGGCCCAGGCAAGCATGGCCAGACGGTAGACGAACAGGGGGAGCGACACCAGATATCCCTGGGGAAGCTTCACCCCGGTACGATCTTGGAACCACAACAGATGATCGCTGCGGGAGAGGTTGCCCACGATTTTCATATCCGGGGCGCCCGACAACAGGCCATGGGTGACAATGCTCAGAAGAGCGCCAACGGCAGCCAGGCTCAAGAACACCAAAAACAACTGGCGCAGGTTGAACCGCCAATGGACAAGGCTGTCGGCGCGTTGCTGACGCCAGCCCAACAACAAAAACCAGGCGATCAGGACCAAGGGCATGTCAAGAGGGAGTGTGCTGACCCCCAGGCCCAGAAGAACCCACTGATATGTCCGGAGAGGCGTCCAGGAGATTCGACCCAAAGCGGGGGCCAAAAGCAGCAGCACGAGCAAAGCACCCCAATAGAGAATGGCCGGCCCCAGAGTGGGCCCCGAGACCCAGAACGACCATCGGCTGGGGGCAAGCTTCAGTTGAATGGTGGCATTGGCTCCGGGCAGGCCCAGATCGACCTCCGGCGTTGCATGAAACCACCTGATGCCGCCAGGTTGCCGCCAGGAGAGACGGATCATCTGCCGACCCGGTGTGATGGGAAGGAGAATCGCCTCTCCATCCTGGCGGACGGACTCAGCCCGGCCCTGGATTTGGGTGGAGAGGAGTTCGGCGCCTTGCGGCAGGCGGATGGCATGTTGACCGCCATGACTGCTGAGCAGATGCAGGGTCAGATCGACATCCGTGGCCTGCATGCCCGGGGTGGCGATCAGGTCGCTTCTCTCCAGGGTCAAGGTGGGGCCGGGCACCCCCTCGGGACGTTGCACGTGAATATCGATCTGTTCGCCAGGCCAGGGACGCCACTCCGGTTGTCTTCGCCCTGTGCTGTCCTGGTGGCGGATGACGGGAATGCCTGTATGGGACACATGCCAGACCGGCGCGACATCCAGGTGCCAAACCTCGATCCATTGTGTGGTTTCAGGCGCTTTGAGCGTAAGGGTCGGTACCGTGGCCAGGAGAGAACTCCAGGTCAAACTGGTTTGATCGGGTTTCATCTGGATCTGCGCCCTGCCCTGCGTCACCCGGATGTGGGGCGTGGTGACCGACTCGCCGTTCAACAGGGGAATCTCCAGGAGGAGAGGCGTTCCGGGTTGGGTCAGCCGCTTGACATGGGTCTCCACGCGCCACTGTAGATCGAGCACCAGGTGCCGCTCCACCTGCACGAAGGGGGGGAGGGGTTCTGGAGTGATCGGCGCACTTCCCTCGGTCTGGGCATGGATGCGCTGGAGTTGCAGACTGGGGCCGACACTGCCATTGTCGAGCAGGCCCGCCACCTTCCATCCCGAGGCCTGGGTGATGGTGACCTGATGCGGCTGGAGAAGAAGGGGGATCTGCAACACCTCCTGGGGTGGTATGGCCCCTTCCAAAAGGATTTGGTGGACGCCCCGGGGAGCACGCAACCAGAGGACTCCCTGGCCATCGCGTTGCACATGGGTGGCCGGCTCTCCATTCAGGGAAACCACGTCAGGCAGCCAAGCGTTGGCCTTGCCGGGGAGAGGAATGGCCACATCCCGATCGGCATGAACCTCCAACAGCAGACGCAAGGTGCCGGGGGAAGCCTCCAGGCTCATGCGCGACAGATCGGCGCAAGCCGGCAGACAGGTGGGCGGGGCCAGCAAACGCTCCTCCAGGGTTTGCAACATTTCCGGGGAGACCCCATCGGCCTGGGCGGAGGGGGCCCATCCGACCACGCCACATCCCAGCAGACCCGCAAGAAACATGGCGGAAACCGGCAGCCGCGCCGCGCCGAACAGACCTCGGTCCCGCCAAGCGCGAAGCGACGGTTGCACGATGCGCCACAACAGGGCCGACAATAAAAAAATACGCAGGAAATTCAAGGTACGACTGGCAAGAGGCGGCAGAAGATGCAGGCGCAGCTGTTGTTGCGCCAACACCGGCCCGTTCCAGCGCAGGATCACGGTGTGTCCATGCCACTGCGGGGTGCCATGTCCTGTCTGCACCTGGGCATTGGGATCGTTCAAGGTCATGGATCTTGACGAAGCGGGCGCGGCTTGCGGCTTGTTGGCCATGGCGGAGGCGGCGTTCAGGCTTCGGGAAGGCACGGCAGACGATTTTGTTTTTGCTGCCCGTCGATCCTGGGCGGGTGGCGCTCCGGCGCTTTCTTCCTTTAGTTCATACTCCGTGGCGGCTTCTGCGACCGAGTCGGTGGCTTCGGTGAGCGGGTGGATGGGGGCTGCCTGCATAAAACCGATACCATCCGTGCGTTCCAATTGTGGGTGCAGCCCCTGCTGGGCCTGGGAGATCAAAAACGGCAAGGCCACCACAACAAGGAGAATCGAACCCGCGATATGCCAGAGACGAACCAACCGGTAGAGGCTGTGTGTCGCCGGGACGACACGCAGCAGGGCCACTGTGGCCATCAGGCTGAGGAGGGGCCAGGCGAGATCTTTTTCTTCCTGATAGGCCAAAACCAAAGTCAGCAACGCGATCAGGCCCCAAAAATTTCCCCATAATTTTTTTACTGCCAAGGCAAGAATCAAGGTCAGGAAGAGATCCAGCAGGGTCCAGCGGCTGACCCAGGTGTGGTGAACCGTGTCGGCCCCGGATGCGTGCAGCAAGTGCCACCCAGGCGGTAGATGCAACGTTGTGATCAGGCTTTGAAAATTTTGTTCCCAGCCGATGGCGGGGAGTGTCTTGCCATCTCTGGCGAGGCGGCCTTCGGCCAGCAGATCGACCTGCCCATGGCGGATCTCCGCGCCATGGCGCTGGGAATCCGGCATGCGGGTGATCAACATGCCTTTGCCGTTGACCTCAACACGCCCCAGTTCCAGAGGCGGGTTCATCTCCAGACGCCAGGAGCGGCTCGTGGTGCCATGGATGCGGTCCTGGACGGCATATCCTCCCCCATCGAAATCGAGCCAGAGCGTGCGATTGAGTTGCAACCGATCCGGATCGGGATCGGGATCACCGCGTTTTTTTTCGGTAAAATGGATACGATTGCCCGGTCGCATCACAAAGGTGGGGTAGCGTCGCCATGCTTCGGGGAGGAGCGTTTGTTGAGGATCGACGGTCTCGGCTTCGGTGATGGTCACCACCCGCAAGGCATGGTTGGCCTGAAAGGCCCACAACTCCTCCTCGGGCCATGGGGGTAGGATCTGCTTGGGCAGCTCCAGAGAAGGCACGGGGGTGGTGCGGCGTTGTTCCAGCGTCAACTCCCAGTTGCCAGGACGAACCTGGATACGTATCCGGCCATCGGCCTCCAGCCGGGCCGGCAGCGGCGAAGTCAACCGCATGGGAATCATCTCCGCCAGGGGCGGTGTCAAAAATATTTCCCGGTTTTTGCCGGCGATGCGCAATTTCAGGCGGGTTTCGATCGTCACCGGCACTCCATCCTTGATCAGGCGGTGTGCGGTCACTTCCAGATGGTCCTCGCTGCGTGTCTCTGTTCGTTGGGTGTGCAGCCAGAGCCGGCCTTGTTCATCCAGATTGGGGAACGGCACCGGTTGGCCGTTGATGGTGAGATCGACGAGACCGGAGGCCGGGGGGAGTGCCACAAACTCCGGCAACTCTTTCCAGGGCAGGAGACCACGGACGGCATGTGTACCAGAGGTGAGCTGGAGGCCGGGTTTGCCATCCCGTGCGGTCACTGGGGCTGGTTTGCCATCCACCTGAACCGACTCGGGCCACACCCCTCCAGTTCCGCTTCCGCCGGGCAGGGGAACCCACATATCGCGGGCCATCTCCCACGCCTGGGCAAAGTGCCCTGACCCCGAATTCAACTCCAGGGTGATGCGGGCAGGCCAGGCGCAAAAGCGGCGATTGGCATCGTTGAAAGCCAGCGGGCAGTGTATCTCCTCATGATCGTGCAACACCCATGCAACCCAGGGTCGCAGCGGTTCCGGGATTTTGTCCGGGGTCAAGGGGGCGGCGCGCCCCATTCCCGGGGCAAGCAGCAGATGGACTGCAACGATCCAAGCGGCGATAAAGTAGCGTGTCATGGCTCCATGCCTCGAAAAAACCTGCGTGCCACCCGGCGCGCAGCGACGATGGCGACGATGCCGAAGGGAACGGCCAGGAAATACCATAACCGATAGGATGCTTGGTAGCGAATATCTACCTCGTGATGCCCTGCCCCAAAAACAGGTATGGCCTGAAAGGTGTGATTGGCCCGATAAAGTTTGGCAGGCCTGCCGTCCACCAGAGATTTCCATTGTGGTTCAAAATTGTTTGCAATGACAAGCCAGCATGACTCTTGCGTCCACGCGGTGACCTTGATCGCATCCGGGGTATAGGAATCGACTTTCACCTCCCCGCATTTTTTTCCAGGTGCCATGGCGACTTTTTTTTCCATCTCGCCAGTTTCCTTGATGGACTCTTGCGAGATCAAGACGTTGCTTTCGAGATAGGCATGATCGGCGTGCCTTAATTTTTCGAGAACGGAGGCATCACTATCAAGAATGACGGCATTCTCAACCATGCGTATTCTTTGGAATGCACGATCAAGTTTGTATATGAACAGGGGGGGTGGAACGCCATCCTTAAAATATCCAGGTCTTTGCCTGATAAATTTTTCTTTATAATGGCCAAAACCCTCTATTTCTCTGTCTGAAATGATATGCTGAACGCCTGCCAACCTCAAAAGTTCCAAGTTGAAATCTTTTATGGATGGAAAATTCTCCTGCTCATTGTTGTCATACAGTTTAAGGTCGTAAAAGTATGATTCGAATGCATCCTTGTCCTTGTTCGACAAAAATTGTGGCCTGATGATTTCTCCAAAAAATTCTTTATAATATTTATTAAAAAAAATGCTTCTTCCGCCAACAGTCTCAAGGATCGCCATTTGTGCCACGGAGGGGATGACGCCGACAGTGCCAACCCGTATGGGCTGTAAAGGGTCGCCCTTTGCCAGTTCCGCAAGAATTTTTGTATGTCCAAAGGTTTCATAGTAAGGATATTTTTCAAGGTTTGATCGAAATGGGCGGACAAGAGACAGAAAAATGAGCAAAAAAACAAAAAAGTGGACCGGGCTTTTTAATGTTCTGATACGATGGGATGACAGTGCCAAGTATTTGAGACCTTCTCCCCAGACAAGAACCCATGCCATGATGATCACCAGAAGGTGAACGATGAGCAATCTTGGGCTTGCCAACGAAAATATTGCAACGAACAGCCATGCGGTGAGGGCCGTCAGAAAAAATCTGAATGGATGAGAGTCGCCGCCTTTTGCTGAATCCAGGTTTCGCAATGACAGGGCAACATGGAGGGCCATGACCGTGGGAATGGTGCCGACAATCTGGTGCAGGTCGATTTTCTCAAGAAATGTACCTACGGACAGGGGTGAGTATGATAAAAAAATGGCTGAAAAGAGGAGCAGGACCGTCAGGGACGCCATGGCGGGGGCACCTGAAGATCGCATGGTTGCCAACGAGCCAACAGCGAGGAAAAACAGGGGGTTGTTTGTCAAAAGGAACCATAATTCGGAACCGGTCTTTTGCCATGGAATCAGACTGTATTTTCTCGCAGCAAGGGGAACGTATTCCAACAGGGAGATCAATACCGGAAGCGAAACGAGGAGAAAGCCGACCCAAAACAATAATGCTGACGCCACTGCCGGTTTTTCGATCTTTTTTATTTCAACAAAAAAGATTGCCAGAACAGCAAAGTGGAGAAGGGGGAACGTTTGCAGTATGAGAGCAGGGTAAGCAAACAGGGAAATAAACACCAAAATAATTGACTCAAAAAGGAAAAGCAGTTTGTTTTTGTCTTGAATGATGGCATTGTTATTATGTAATATAATAAAAATAAAAGGAAACATGATTATAAAAAAGTCAAAAATTGTGTATTTTCCATTCAAACTGACAGATGAAATAAATAAAGTGGCGACAAAAATTGAATTTTTCAGGGGCACAGAGAAAAATTCATTCAACAAAACAATCATGCCAAAGCATCCGAGCACAGAAAAAAAAGTGGCTGAGATGCCATAATACAACCATGGTGGCAGCAGGTTTGAAAGGATCGCAACCGGGTGCAAGGGTGAGAAGTGGTATGCCATGGCGGACATGCCACCCGCCGACTGGGGGTACCAGAGTTGCAAACCGCCATGAAAGAGTTGGTGCCCCAGGTTGTAAAGACGTGGAAATTCCGAGTCGAACGTGTCATGAGTGCGGATCCCCATGAACGGGTCGAGGCCAAGTTTGTCAAAATTTTGGATACCAGAGATTATGAACGAAACAAGAAAGATAAAATATCTGTTGGAAACTCTCATTCCATATTCCTGTTTTTTAAAATATGAACCGCGATCATGTATTTTACAAGACTTGCTCCTCCCTGCACAAGATTGATCAATTCAGACCAGGAACTCAATCGCTTCACCTTGCGCCATATGGTCGAAGGTCTCTGATAGAATTTTCGATACGCTGTACGAAGGGATGCTTCCAAATATTCCGGAGAGACCGATGGCAACTGCATGACTGTCCGGGACAGGTCGTAATCATCCCAATTTTCGGTCAACAGGTAACCGCCCGCTTTTGCCCATGCAAACAATTCGGTGCCGGGGTAGGGTGTGGTCACGTTGAAAACAGCGATGTCCGGGTCAAGTTTTATCGCATACTTGATTGTTTGTTCAACTGTTTCTTCCGTTTCTCCGGGGTTGCCGAACATGAAGGTGCAACGCACGGTCAGGCCGGCCTCCTGGGCCATGCGCACGACAGCGTGATTTTTTTCCAGGGACATCGGTTTTTTAATGTTGTTCAGGATTGTCTCATTGCTGGATTCGATACCGAACATGATTTGGTGGCAACCACCTTTTTTCATGGATATGAGCAGATCCCTGCTAACACAATCCACCCTGGCAAAACAACTCCAGGTCAAATCGATGGCATTTTTTTGGAGAAGGTCACATAATTTTTTTATATTCGATGGAAAAACAGTGAATGTATCATCGTAGAAGGCAATTTCGCGCCGGCCATATTGCTGGGAGAGCTTGACCATGTCTGCAAAAATAAGCTCGGCAGAACGTTTGCGCAATTTGATATCCGCCGAGTTGCAAAAAGTGCATTTGCCCGGGCAGCCCCGCGTTGTTGTGATGTTGATGGCCGGCAGGCGTTTGTAGGATCCCACGGCGGGTCTGTACAGATCCAGGTTGACCAGATGGAAGGCAGGGAACGGCAAAGTATCCAGGTCGTTGATCAAACCATCTGGTCCTTGATGACGTATTCCCTCTTCGGCTCGATAAGAGAGTCCATGGATGTGCTCGGGGGGGTCGCCGCGCACCAGGCGGAGAAACACCTCCTCCCCTTCGCCACGCACCACATAATCGACCGCGTCACAGGCCAGGGCCTCTTCGGGGAGGGATGTGGCATGAACCCCTCCCAGTACCACCATGGCAGATGGGTGATGTTTCTTGATGAGTCTGGCCAAACGGTAGGCGTTATGGGCCAAGGGGGTAGTCACGGTGATACCGTAGATATCGAACGTCTCCCGCTGGAGGCGTGACTCCATACCCTCCCAGCCAAGGATCTCTGCCTGAAAGTCGATGACAGTGACGGCAATCCCTTCCCGCTCCAGGGTGGCAGCCAAGTATAAAAGGCCAAGGGAGGGCATGGTAGCCCGAATCTGACTCCAAATGTTTCCCTTGCGAACGTGCCAGGAAGGGTTGATCAAACAGCAGCGCACCAAAACTTCCTCTTGATCCTCATCGGTTCCAGCGTGGCGGAAGCTGTTATCGTTGGCCGTCTCGGCACGGATGACAGACCTCAAAATCCGACCCCCCTCCAGCCGCCCATTCGATCACAGGCCATTTGATTCTGTCAATGTCCGCTCCACCCGGCCCGGTCACGAATCGGGGTCCAGGGGACTGGTTCCCTGGCGGGTCCAGGACGTTGTCCTGGTGGGGTTCGGGGCGAAGCCCTGACAAAGGCTTTCATATTCAGGCTTCTCTTAAAGGGTGGTGAATAGTTACTAAAAAAACTGCAATACGTCCGCCTTCTGGCGCAAAAAGACGCGCCAGAAGGCGGACCATGGCCCGCCCCTTGGGCCTTTTTTGCCAACAGCGCAAAAAAGGCCTGGGAGAAGGGGGGCGTACAAAAACAAAACGGGGCGCTGCCCTGGACCCCGCAAGGGCGCTGCCCTTGACCCGCAAGGGCTCTGCCCTTGACCTGCCAGGGAGCCAGCCCCCTGGATCCCGATACCAAAAAGTGCTCATGACCCATATGGACATCAACGGGTCAACGCCTCCACGGCATCGAGCGCCTTTTCCACCCCATGGGGGAGATTGATGAACATCAAGCCGCTGCCATACATGCGCTCGGTCTGGGCCGGGTCGTGGAGTTGGCATTCACGACGGGCGAATTTAGGCAAGGAGGCGGCGGTGAGCAAACGGCAAAGGGGTTGGTGGGGGTCGCCCTTGAGCAGAGGGTACCAGAGCAGGATCACGGCCTCCGGGCAGAGGCGATGCATGCGCAGGATGGTTTGCCCAACTCGATCATATTCGGTTTTGACTTCGTAGCTGGGGTCGACGAGAATCAGACTGCGCCGAGGTTGCGGGGGAAGCAGGGCTGGCCCCCCTTCGTGGCCGTCGCGGTGGTGGATGAAAATATTTTTTCCCCGTACCTGCCGCCTGAGCATGGCGTGCGCTGCGGGGTGCAGTTCCATCAGGTGCAGCCGATCCACGGGTCGCAACAAGAGCTGGGCGATGCGGGGAGATCCCGGGTAGAAAGAGGGACCGAATGCCGACTGCGTGGCCTCGATCACCCTGCGGTAGGGGTGATCGGGAGGGGGAAGATGGGCGGCAAGAAGACGCAAAATTCCCTGGTGCGCCTCGCCGGTTTTATGGGACTCCGGCCCGCTCAGGTCGTAATATCCCTGGCCAGCATGGGTCTCCAGGTAGCTGAGAGGTTTCTCCTTGGCCACCATTTTGGCCAGGAGCACAGCCAGCGAGCCGTGTTTGTGGACATCGGCCAAACCTCCGGCATGGTAGGCGTGCTGGTAGGAGAGCATGGTTGAAGAGTTCCATTGAAAGTCAAGTTGGCATGAACGACGTTGCCGGGCAACACAATCCGCAGGCCATCCCATGATAGACGATCACGAATTTGCGCGCATCCATCTGTTCAGAGGTGTGCAACGGGAAAGTATCGACCCGGTTTTACAGACAGCCTCCATCTCGGTTCGCGAGCCGGGTGAGATTCTCCTCCAACCCGGTCAGGCCAATGAACATCTCTACGTCGTGCTGTCCGGAACCCTGTCGGTCCATTTTGAAAACCCGGCCCGACCCGCTGTGCGGACCATCTATCCGGGAGACTCGGTGGGTGAACTCTCCCTGCTGGATCGGTCATTTGCAACAGCGTTTGTGGTGGTGCAAGAGCCTGCCCGCATTCTGGTGCTTGCCGGCGAAAAATTGTGGACCCTGATCGAGCGGAATGGGCGGGTTGCCAGCAATCTTTTGGGTGTGCTGACCCAGTGGATCAAATCCAACACCCGCATGATGGTCGAACGGGAACGCCGCCTGGAAAAGAGTGAGGGGCGCCTGCGGGCCATCCTGAATGGAGCGGTCAATGGCATCCTCGTGTTCAACGACCATGGTTTGATCGAATCGATCAATCCGGCAGCCGAGCGGATGTTGGGTGAGAGCGCATCCCGCATGGTGGGACGCCCCCTGGGTGACCTGGGGATCCGTTTTCCGGATTTTACGCCGGAGGGCGTTCCCTCCTGGTTGGGCGGAAACGGTCCCCCTTTGCCGGAAGGCGGATTGGAGAGCACGGTCAAACGCCGTGACGGGACGGAACTGGCTGCGGAAATTTTCTTGAGCGAGGTCAAGCACGAGGAGGGACGTCTGTTCGTTTGCATCATCCACGATATCACCGAGCGCCTTGCGGCAGTCGCCCGGATGCAACGTTTCAGTCGGGCGGCGGAGCGGTTTGTGCCCCACCGCTTTTTGCAGTTGCTGGGGCGCACGAGCCTGGAAGAGACCACCCTGGGTGACAATGCGAAGCAGAAGATGAGCGTTCTGTTCAGCGATATCCGCGATTTCACATCCTTTTCCGAGGAGCTTCCCCCCGAGCAGGTGTTTCGTTTCCTCAATGGCTATCTGGCGCGTCTGGAGCCGTTTGTCCAACAGCACAATGGGGTGATCGACAAGTATATCGGCGATGCCATCATGGCACTGTTTCCCGGTTCACCCGAGGATGCCGTTCATGCCGCCATTGCCATGCTGGAACGTTTGACGGCCTACAACCGGGAGCGGATTTCCTACGGTTGGCAACCCATTCATGCCGGATTTGGCATCAACACCGGGTCGCTCATGATCGGGACCATCGGTGGTGCGGAACGCATCGCCAACACTGTGGTGGGCGATGTGGTCAACCTGGCCTCGCGGGTGGAAGGGTTGACCAAGTCATACCAAACGCCCCTGCTCATCACCCATCACTCCCTTTTTGCCATGAACGACAATCATCCCTTTTCAGTTCGTTTCATCGATCGCGTCGCCCCCAGGGGCACATCGCATCCGGTGATGGTACATGAGGTTTTCAATGCCGACCCGGAGCCTCTGCGCACAGCCAAACTGGTCACCCTCTCCCTGTTCAAGGATGCTGTTTCGCTTTTTCATCTGAACCATCTGGGATCCGCCCTTCAGCTGTTTGAAAAATGCCAGGAGACCACCCGGGATGATCCGGTGGTCGCGATCTACCTGGAGCGGGCGCGGCGTATTGCCAACGACCGGCGCCGGGCCAGACCGGCTGAAGAGGCGCCTGTTGTCTGGCAGGAGGAGATGTCCACCGGTCTGTCCATCCTGGACCATGCCACACACGAGTTGCTCTTGGTGGCGGGACGTTTCCTGGAGGGAGTCACAGCCAACCGCATCCTGGAGGTTCTTTATCCCTTCTACGCCCATTGGAACGAGTATCTCCCCCTGCATTTTGCCGAGGAAGAGTCGGCCATGTTGAGCCATGGCTATCCGGAGTGTCAGAGCCACAAGGAGGCGCATGACCGGTACCGTGGCGATCTGGATCATTTGCGGCGCGAGTTTTCCCGGCACAGCGACAGTGAAAATTATCTCGGATTTCGTCTTCAGGGCCAATTTTTGGGTTGGGTCCGCCAGCACCTGCACAGAGATGACAGGGATTTTGCATGCTTTATGCGTGGCATGAAAGCAAAAGCGCTTTAGTCTGGGATGACAGGGATTTTGCATGTTTTATGTGCGGCATGAAAGCAAAAGCGCTTCAGTCTGGCAGTTTGGGTTGACAGTGCGGGCAAATCCGTTAGATTGACGGGATGACCGGATTGGGTCACATGTGGAGAACAGAAATGGTACAGGGAATTGGCACATGACGCACACTGGGTTGCCTGCAAAACAGGGCTTGTATGATCCCCGCTTTGAGCACGATGCCTGCGGAGTTGGATTCGTTGCGGATATCCACGGTCGAAAATCGCATCGCATCCTGGAAATGGCCCTGGAAGTTTTGGTCAACATGACCCATCGGGGGGCGGCTGGAGCAGATCCCCTCACTGGTGACGGTGCCGGCATCATGATCCAGATGCCCGATGACTTTTTGCAGCAGCGGTGCGCCGCGCTCAACATCCAGCTTCCTCCCCTGGGGGAGTATGGTGTCGGGGTGTTTTTTCTGCCCAAGGATGCGGAGTTTCGGCTCGCCTGCGTGCGGACGACGGAGGTCATTGTCCGGGAAGAGGGGCAGGCCATCCTGGGCTGGCGGGATGTGCCGATCCATTCGGTTGCCCGGATCGGCTTTGTGGCCAAATCGGCGGAACCGGTCATCAAACAGCTTTTCATCGGCATGCGCGACCGCCCGGAGAACGCCGACGACAATTGGTTCGAACGTCGGCTCTACATCATCCGGCGGCGCATCGAAAACGCTGTCGTTGACTACGAGGATCCCGACCTGAAATCATTCCACGTGGCCAGCATGTCATCGCGGGTGTTGCTCTACAAGGGGATGTTTCTGGCCGATCAGGTGGCAGCCTACTTTCAGGATTTGAATGCACCGGACATGGTCAGCGCCTTTGCCATGGTCCATCAACGCTACTCGACGAACACCTTTCCCACCTGGGAGCTGGCCCACCCCTTCCGCATGATTGCCCATAACGGAGAGATCAACACCCTGCGCGGCAACATCAACTGGATGCGGGCGCGCGAGGCGGCCCTGTCGTCGGATCTGTTCGGTGATGACATCAAAAAACTGTTTCCCATCATTCCCGAAGGAATTTCCGATTCCGCCTCGTTCGACCGGGCCGTGGAGTTTCTGGTTTTGTCGGGGCGTTCGGTGGCGCATGCCATCATGATGCTGATTCCGGAGGCGTGGGAAAATCACGAACACATGGACCCGGACCGCCGGGCGTTCTACCAATACCACGCCTCCATGATGGAACCCTGGGATGGACCGGCTGCCGTCGCTTTTACCGACGGACGGGTCATTGGGGCAACGCTGGATCGGAATGGTTTGCGTCCGGCCCGCTACCAAATCACGCGAAGCGGTCTGTGTGTCATGGCCTCGGAAGCTGGTACCATCACCTTCCCGCCCGAAGAGGAGGTCATCAACTGGCGTCTGCAACCCGGGCGCATGTTTATCCTCGATCTGGAACAAAAGCGGATCATCGATGACCAGGAGATCAAGGCACAGATTATCGGGCGTCAACCCTATCGACGCTGGGTAGAGGAAAATCTCCTGATTCTTGACCACCTGCCGGCTGGGCCTCTTCCCGAACCGGCCCCGGGGGAGTTGCGCCAACGGTTGAAGATTTTCGGCTATACCGAAGAGGAGATCGACCTGCTGATGTTGCCCATGGCCGCCGAAGGCCAGGAGGGGATCGGTTCCATGGGAAGTGACACGGCCCTGCCGGTTTTGTCGGACCGCCCCATCTCCCTGTTCAGCTATTTCAAGCAGCTCTTTGCCCAGGTGACCAACCCGGCCATCGATCCCATCCGGGAAGAGTTGGTGATGAGCCTCTTCAACCAGTTGGGGCCCGTTGGCAATCTGCTGGAAGAAGGTCCGGAACATGTGCAGCGCCTGCAATTGAAACAGCCTGTTCTGACCGACCAGGATTTGGCCAGGATTCGTGCGCTGCAACACCCAACCCTGAAATCCGCCACCTTTCCCATCCTTTGGCCGATGGCGGATGGTCCAGATGGCATGGAGCGCGCCCTGCGTCATCTGCTGGCCGAGGTGACCGAGGCCGTTTCCGCCGGGTGTACCCTGGTGATTTTGAGTGATCGTGGCGTCAACCAGGAGATGGCGCCCATACCGGTGTTGCTGGCTGCATCGGCGGTGCATCATCACCTGATCCGGGCGGGTATCCGCAATCGGGCGAGCCTTCTGGTCGAGACCGGCGAGGCGCGGGAGGTCCACCATTTCGCCCTGCTGATCGGTTATGGGGTGAGTGGCATCAACCCCTGGCTGGCCCTGGAACTCCTGAACGACCTGTACCTGAAAAACCGGCTTCCTGCCGGAATCACGCCGGAAAAGGCCCAGTACAATTTTGTCAAAGGGGTGGGCAAGGGGTTGCTGAAGGTGTTTTCCAAAATGGGCATCTCCACCCTGCGCAGTTATTGCGGTGCCCAGATTTTCGAGGCGATCGGCATCCATCACCAAGTGATCGAGCGCTATTTTACCGGCACGGTCTCCCGGATTGGAGGGATCGGCATGTCCACCATTGCCCAGGAGGCGTTGCAGCGTCATCGGCAGGCTTCTGGCGGCAATGTGGTCTACCTGGACGCCCTGCCGGTGGGTGGCGACTATAAATATCGCCATGGTGGCGAACGCCATATGTGGAGTCCAGAGACCATCTCCCTTTTGCAGAGGGCGACCCGGGAGAATGATTACGGCATTTTTAAAGAGTTTTCCCAGCTGATCGATGAGCAGACGCGGGGGCTGTGTACCCTGCGTGGCATGTTCAGTCTCAAAAAGGCGGGGAAGCCGATTCCTCTGGAGGAGGTGGAGCCGGCCTCGGCCATCGTCAAGCGTTTTGTCACGGGCGCCATGTCGTTTGGCTCCATCTCCAAGGAGGCACACGAGACCATGGCCATCGCCATGAACCGTATCGGCGGCAAATCCAATACCGGCGAAGGGGGAGAGTCGGCGGAGCGGTTCAACCCCCGTCCGAATGGGGATCTGGCCCGCAGCGCCGTCAAGCAGGTGGCATCGGCCCGCTTCGGGGTCAGCAGCCACTACCTGGCCAACTCGGACGAGATGCAGATCAAGGTTTGCCAGGGGGCCAAACCGGGTGAGGGGGGCCAACTGCCCGGATACAAGGTCAACGAAGTGATCGCCCGGACCCGGAACACCACCCCGGGGGTGACCCTCATCAGCCCACCACCCCACCACGATATCTACTCCATCGAGGATCTGGCCCAGCTGATTTTCGATCTGCGCAATGTCAATCCCGGCAGTCGGGTATCGGTCAAGCTGGTGTCGGCAGTTGGCGTGGGAACCATCGCGGCGGGGGTCTCCAAGGCGCATGCCGACATGGTCCTCATCTCAGGTTTTGACGGCGGAACCGGGGCCAGTCCGTTGAGTTCGATCAAACATGCCGGTGTGCCCTGGGAGTTGGGACTGGCCGAAAGCCAACAAACCCTGGTGTTGAACGATCTGCGTGGCCGGGTCCGATTGCAGGTGGATGGGCAGTTGCGCACCGGTCGGGATGTGGTCGTCGGCGCTCTTCTTGGGGCGGAAGAGTTTGGTTTCGCCACCGCACCCTTGATTGTCGAGGGGTGCGTCATGATGCGCAAGTGCCATCTGGGAACCTGTCCCGTGGGGATTGCCACCCAGGATGTGGAGCTGCGCAAAAAATACTCCGGCGAAGCGCAATATTTGATCAACTACTTCTTTTTTGTGGCCAACGAGGTGCGGGAACACATGGCGGAAATGGGCTTCCGCCATATGGACGAGATGATTGGTCGCATGGATTGCATCGAAACCGACGGGGCTGTCGATCATTGGAAGGCCCGGGGGCTGGATTTTTCACGAATCCTGACCCGACCGGACGTTCCCTCCCACATTGCCACCCGGTTTGAACAGCCCCAGGACCATGGCCTGGACAAGCAACTGGATCACCAGTTGCTGGTGCTGGCCCGGCGCACCTTCCAAAACCGGGATCCCATCGAGATCCGCCTGCCCATCCGCAATACCGATCGTTCGGTCGGGGCCATGATGGGGGGGGAGATATCCAAGAAATTTGGCGAAAAGGGGTTGCCTGACAATACCATCCAGTGCTTTTTCCGGGGTGTGGCCGGGCAGAGTTTTGGCGCCTTCAATGTCCATGGGGTCTCCCTCCATCTCGAAGGGGCGAGCAACGACTACGTCGGCAAAGGCATGTCCGGTGGCCGTATCGCCATTCGTCCCCATACCGGAAGTTCCTTCGTTCCGGAAGAAAATATCATCGTCGGCAACACGGTTCTCTACGGCGCAACCGGGGGTGAAGCCTATTTTCGGGGTATCGCCGGAGAGCGGTTCGCGGTGCGCAACTCGGGGGCTCGGGTGGTCGTCGAAGGGGTGGGTGATCATGGTTGCGAATACATGACCGGCGGTGTGGTTGTCGTTTTGGGCCGGACCGGACGCAATTTTGCTGCCGGCATGAGCGGGGGCATGGCCTTCGTCCTGGATGTGGAAGGAACCTTTTCCACCCTGTGCAACCGCGCCATGGTGGAACTGGAAGATGTCGAAGAACCGGCAGATATCGAAATTTTGAACACCTTGATCCGCTACCATGTGGCCTACACCGGCAGCAAGGTGGGCAGCCAGCTTTTGGAGAACTGGCATGCAGCCTTGAAACGTTTCGTCAAGGTGATCCCTTTTGAATACAAGCGTGTGATGCAAGACATGGCCCGGGGGATGGAGGGGAAGGTGACTCATGGGTAAGATCACCGGTTTCATGGAGATCGAGCGGGAGACCTCCCGCATGCGTCCGGTTGCCGAACGCATTCTTGATTGGCGGGATCTCTACATCGAGTCGCCCCGGGGACATGTGCAGGAACAGGCGGCACGGTGCATGGATTGTGGCGTACCCTTCTGTCACGAGGGGTGTACCCTGCATAACGTGATCCCGAGCTGGAACGATCTGGTTTATCGGGATCGTTTGCAGGATGCTGTCGCGGTTTTGCACCGCACCAACAATTTTCCGGAGTTCACTGGGCGGGTCTGTCCGGCTTTGTGTGAAGCGGCCTGTGTGGTGGGCATCAACCGTGAACCTGTCACCATCCGGGAGATTGAAAAATATATTGTCGAGGAGGGATTCAAGCAGGGTTTGATTCAGCCCCAAATGCCCCGTGACAAAACGGGCAAACGGGTGGCTGTGGTCGGATCGGGTCCGGCGGGTCTGGCGGTCAGTCAGCAGTTGGTTCGGGCTGGCCACGATGTCACCCTGTTTGAAAAAAATGCCCTGGCGGGTGGATTGCTGCGCTATGGCATCCCCGATTTCAAGTTGGAAAAGTGGGTGATCGATCGTCGTCTGCAACAGATGAGCAGCGAGGGGTTGACCATTCGCACGGGGGTCCACATTGGTGTCGATTTTTCCGGTCAAAAGATCATGCAGGATTTTCACGCGGTCGTTCTGGCAGGCGGTTCGGAACAGCCCCGCGATCTGGTCATTCCCGGGCGGGAACTGTCGGGTATTCACTTTGCCATGGATTTTTTGACGCAACAGAATCGCCGTCTCTCCGGTACGACCATTTTTCCTGGCGAGTCCATTCTGGCCAAGGATCGGCGCGTCGTGGTGATCGGGGGTGGGGATACCGGGGCCGACTGTGTCGGAACAGCCATCCGGCAACGCGCCAGGAGCGTCACGCAGATCGAGCTTCTGGCCAAGCCGCCCAAGGATCGTTCCCCGGAGACCCCCTGGCCGGCCTGGCCGCACCAACTGCGCACCTCCTCCTCGCATATGGAGGGGTGCGAGCGCCTATGGGGCGTGGCGACCCAGGCCTTCCACGGTACCGACGGGTGGGTGAAAAACATGGAGTGTGCGCGTGTCCACTGGGAAGCCCAGGAGAATCGGGGGCGTCCGGTGATGCGGGAAATTCCGCGCAGCGCGTTTACCCTGGAGGCCGATTTGGTCCTTTTGGCCATGGGTTTTGTGCATCCGGTGCGCAGCGGCCTGTTGGAACAGCTTGGGGTTGAGCTGACACCCCAAGGGAACGTTCAGGCCGATGCGCGCCATATGACCAATGTTCCGGGCCTTTTCGTGGCTGGGGACATGCACACGGGGCAATCCCTTGTGTTGCGGGCCATTGCCAGCGGGCGGCAGGCTGCCGTGGCGGTGGATGGCTGGCTGCGGGGCGGGGAGTCGGTGTGACTACAAACAGGGTTCTTTCTCTTCGGTTCGCACGAGATTCAGCACCCGTCGCACTCTATTGATGCCAGCCGAGCGCGCTTTTACGGTGTCATCGGTTTTCTTGGCTTCGTCGGCAAGGATTTCGCTGCAAAGTTGGACCATCTCCCGCATCAGATGGGGGTGCAGGGGTTTTCCATCCAGCATTTCTGTGACAATTTCTACCGAATTCAGCATGTCGTATACCCCGATCTCCGGGTATCCATCCAGGGACCGTCTATATGGATCATCCTGGTGTTTTTCCACCGGGGACATCGGGCCTTCGCCAGTGGCAAGCCACTGTACGCTGACGCCACCTGCGTTTGCCATTGCGATTAATTTGGCACGGGCTGGGTCGCTGTGTCCGGCAAGATACTGGCGCAGGACGGTCACCGACACCCCCGATCTTTCAGCAAAGCTTCGCAAGCTTTCGCTTGCAATGATCGTTTTCAACCGTGCGGCGAAGCTTTCAAGATCCGAAGAGGCATTTGGAATTTTCGGGAGCAGTCTGCCATTCTCGTGAGACATCGAGTTTAAATCTTGATTTTTCATAAACTTACACACCGTAAGCTAAAAAAGGCGCAAAACAGCATGAAAACGTTCTTTTTTGATTGATTTGCGCATGATTA
Organism: Magnetococcales bacterium; assembly: GCA_015231175.1. NCBI lineage: Bacteria > Pseudomonadati > Pseudomonadota > Magnetococcia > Magnetococcales > Magnetococcales bacterium. Next base: position 18,289 of record JADGBZ010000044.1, read on the forward strand.
CGTTTTACCCTGTCCCCACGATCCGATTTGGGGAGTGTCTCCAGCGGTCGCTGAGCGCACAAACTCACTTGGTGTTGCGTCCTTTGGGGTGTGCTGAATTGCGTATTGGGTTGTGCTAAAAAGCGTGGTTGTTTCTTCTTTCCGCGCACCTGTGGCGACCGAGGGTCAAGAATGGCGGAAGCCCGTTTTTGGCCGACGACCTATACGTGGTTGAGACAAGACGGCAGAGAGGGCGTGTCGTCAACCCTGGTCTATTGCGGGGTTTGGTGTGACAGCGCGCTGCTGATTAGGTAACGACAGCATGCTGTAGTCCTATCCTATTGGAACGTATGGCGCAAAGAATGTTCCTGTTTTGTGGTGTGATTTATTTTTAGGGCTCTGCCTCCTCTCCAGGGAACTTTAAGGTGGTAGTCACTAGACCGGGTCGGTGTTTTTTCCTTGTTGGAAGTGCTGAGTTCTCAAAAACTGCAAAACGGCTTGGCGTCCTTTATGGCGGGAAGCTTACGCTCGCGCCGTGGATTGGCGGAATTCTTCCCCCTCGTCGGTTGGGCAATCGGAAACAACGTCTCAAGTGTTCTCTTGTTGTGTACCTTCCTTGGGCGAGCGGTCGCACATTCCTGCGGGGAGGCGTTTTTGGGCTTCGATGGTCAACGGTTCTCACGGTTTGCGACATGGGCGAAAGGGATGCACCGCCATGATACACAAATATTTTAAAAAGAACAACACACTTCTGGTATTCTCCGGCGAGTGCTTCGATTTCGTGGAGCACAACGTTGTTCTGGGGGTTTTGGAAGAGTACAAAGTGAAGGTTGGCCTGAATGTTTTAGTAGATCTTTCAAATGTGGATAATTTTTGCAGCCAATCCTTTGGGTTGATCTTACGTCTGAGAGAGTTCGCCATAGATTACAACGCATCCTTATTGATCAGGAATCCGAGCAGGAAGACAACACTGTCCCTCACCGTTATGCGGATTCGTGATTTAATTAAAGTTGTAAGATGTGACTGCAGTGAGTATACAGAAATTTGTGATCTTTGTTCAGGAGAAAATGCCGTCCGTGACGGGGTTGATTTGATAAAAAAATCAATTGTTTCCAGCAGGTCGAGTCTGCCCTGGGGCCATATCCATGGCGAAAACATCAAGGGTTTGTCGGGGGGCAAGGAGGTAACAAGTGCGGGTGTTCGCTGCCCTAGGTGTGGCGGACTGGGTATCATGCAGTTTGAGCATCAGGTAGATGGCGGGCAGAGATATTTGTGTCACAACAAAGCGTGTTCTTGCAGAACTTTTATAGTTGACCAAAAGGTTGATTGGTCACCATCGTTGCATGCCGATACTGATGTGCGCATGGGTGCATGACATGACTCCTCTGCAGAAAGTCGGAAATAGGGCAAAATTGGATGGGACCAAGTTTACAACAAGTTGATTTTAGAAGGTTCGTGTTTTGTAAAAAAGTTGATTTTAGATTCTTGCAGGGGAGTCGTGGCATGCCTTCCAGAAAGGAAAACAAAGATCCTAATTTGCGGCCACTGATGGTGTATGGCCATGTGGTTGTGAGCTTGTTCTCCCCAAGCGCGGAGATGGGAAGTGATATCTGCCTGCTCCCGACGCAAAGTAGCGGGCGTATTTCCAGTGAGGAGGGATACAAGAGGTTTTATTCTCGCACTCAGGAGACATGGACCGAAACTTTGCGAGCCGTTGCCATACTCCGAGATAAATTGGTTGAAGAGAGGCGACAGATTGGAGTGCCCGATCCATCGCAACTCAGGGATGTCAGAACCCCCGTTTTGGATTGTTTTTCAGCATTTCAGGATGCACTGATACGGGGAAATGAAGAAAATATTATCAGCAATCCGTTTTATTTACTAATGAAAATGATTTTTCATCTTAACATGCAAGCCTCTCAAGAATTATTCAAAGAAACAATCAAAACAGCAATACATGAACATTATAAAATAAATATATATCATAGCGACACAGACAGTACGCTGAAACCGTTTATTTCTTCTATTATTTTAATAGTGTCCATGTTGTCAGTGTATTTAGAAGTTAATCTATTACTTCCTTGTTATAATTTTATTGAAGCTATAGGTGCGATAATTGGGCTCATCTTTTCTGTAGCCATTCTTGATTTTAAAAATCGCTTACTAAGTGGCATTGCTGAGAAAAAGCAATTTAATAAAGGTATTGTTTATTGTTTTATGGTTGGTCCGCGCAGATTTATTATATCAATACTACTTATTCTGTTTACGATTTTCTCTATTCATAATAACGTTATGTCCTTTTTTTATCTTTTTTTTGAAACTGAAAAAAGTCTGACGGAAACGGGAGTTTGTATTGATTTTATTCGAATTGTTTTTGCTTCAGACTATCGTCAAATATTCGATATTTTTGTTGTTATTATTGCTACAGCAGTCATTTTCGGCGAAGTTTTTCTTTATTTTCGTCAAACTGTTGCAATAGAAATTCGAGAAGAGCAATTTAACAGAAGTAACCATGAGATTATTCCAATTTTTTTGGAAAAATTTACTGACAGTATTAATGGTTTTTTTGAGCAAAGAGAGATTTCAATTTCTCTTTTAAGCTGGTTGCCACGCCCTTCTAAATTATTGATACGGAATTCACTATTTATTTGGTTGTGCGGCATGAGCTGCGGGCTTAAATTTTGTTTAAAAAATATGGGGATACAGAGATATTTTAAGATATGGATCAGTCGCCTCTTTAGATCTGCTGTGCGAAGCAGCCATCACGACAGTATCCGGGAAATGGATGATTCAATAAGGAGTGTTTTGGCTGTTTTAGACCGTGACGGATGTAGGTTTCTGAAGTTTTTGTATCCAGATTTACAATGGAATAATAAGCGAAGGGAATTTACATTTATTGAACTGGGAGAGAAGCTTTTGCAGAGTGTAGAGAAAGGGCATAAAAACTTCAAAAATAGATTGCGGCAGGCTTGCGCAGTACCCTTGTATGCAAAAGTCAACTTCTGGAAAAAGATTCTCAACAGAGAAAAAGAATCCAGGATTCGGGAAGATTTTGAATTGACCCTTGACATGGCATATAAAGAACTTGGACGTGAACGGTATATAGAAAGGAGGGAAAAATTTAATTTTGCTAAACCTGTTGCCTTTGGTCTAAAGAACGCTGGATTATGTTCCTATTGCAGATCTCCTGGAATTTTTAATTTATGGGATTGTAATATATCTAATCCTGCAAGAAAAATTCATAGCGGCCTTGTTGACTCTATTGTATATTTCGTAAGTCACATTTTAACGTACTTAATATATTTAATTCTATTCAAAACACCCAACAAAAATACTAATGATTTACCGTGGTCACACAATAAATGGTTGCAAAATTACTGTCTATTATCTATGCAGGGTAGAGTAAAAGTAGACTACACCGGACTTGACAACATAGACGATATTCTCGAGATTAAAAAAAAGATTCCAATATTAATCAATAATGATATTAAAATAATTTTAACGATGTTGCAGAGTATAAATTTTTCATGGGTACGTGTATGGGTGGCAACCATAAATCACTACATCGATGTCCTTGAGGAAATGGATGAAGAAATAAACATGATTGTCGATGTAAGAAATAACACGATTGATTACTTTATGGAAGATGATTGCAATAAATTACTGTATATGCCATTACATTACAAAAGTCCGCGTATTTTTTCGCTAACAGAACAATTTAATACTATAATAAGCCAGATAGATCAAACAATGGAGTACGTAGAAGAATTAAATTATTTAGAGCTTCAAAAAAATCTGTATGCCAGCAAGGTTGAAAAAAAATGCGAGGAAATTAATCAGATAACGTCAGATGTTAAATTAAACCTTCTAGAAGGTGATATCGAATTCTCTGCATGGAAATCAATCAATGGAGATAATGTTGTCAATCATATCATAGACGAGGTAAAAAAAATTCAAACATCATTAGGTAAATTCAAACAAGGTGATGTTGCATCAAATTGCAAGGAAATTTTTATTGAAATTAGTATACTAAACAATCAATCAGATAAACTTTTTAATCGCATAAAGGAGATTATATCAACATTAAAGAATCAGGTACAGTCTTGATCATCGCTTCGATCATTTTATGAGCACGGTGCTCCCATCCACGGCATGTCCCTTCTTCCGGTCCATCCGGACTTCCAGTCCTGGCCCATCCATGGCATCTCATCCTCCTTGGTAGATCGAGGAAGCCTCCGTATCACAAAACAATGACTTCAGAAACGGTATCAGTCCACCAGGAAATTTTACAAGAGCCTCGAATGGAACTGGATTGGTAATTATTCACCGTCCTTGCAAGAAAAGCTTGGACATGAAAGCCTTTGTCAGGGCTTCGCCCCGAACCCCACCAGGACTCCGTCCTGGACCTGCCAGGGAGCCAGCCCCCTGGACCCCGATTCGTTGGCGGGTGGTGAATAGTTACCTGCTCAACTTTTGCAGTTCGCGGAACGGCCTGACGGCCTGATTTCCGCCAAAAATCCCGAGCGAGGCCGACCCTTATCTGTTATAATGTTGCTGTTATGTCAATACGTTAACAGTTAAAAGGACCGGCCTCATGGGCAACGATACCAGAACTCAGGCAGCTTTGCCTACCCCCATGATTGACGCCATAAAATCCAAATCCTTTGGGACATTCGGGGTGGATAACGCCGTGCTCGATCTTCTCGGGGAAATTAACTTTCTGGGAATCTTTTCTCACTACGGTTGGAGCAAGCGTTCCGGAAAGGATCTGCCATCCCTGATCATCCTTCTGATCATCCATCCACTACTGAAGGCCACCTCCATTCACATTTTCTGCCGCGACCATTTCCACTCGGTCTTCGCGGTGGGAAAGGACGCCTTTTATCGGCTTCTGCAACGCAGCTTTCCTTGGCGTACAGCCCATTGGTGTTTGGTCAAAAGACTGCTTTCTCAATGGAAAACTTTTGATCTCGGTGATGGCTACCTCGTTACCGATACCACAATCAAGGAGAAACGGGGCAGACGGATTGAGGGGGTCTGCTGGCATCACGATCACACCACAGAGCGAAAGGTCATCGGGTTTGAAACCGCCCAATTGATCTGGGTAAACGCCCAGGGAGCCTTGGCTTTGGATGCCGCATTGCGCTTCTCCAGACGCCCCCTGATCGGAAACTTGGTTGAGATCCTTAAGCATCGATTCGACAGGCGTTCCCATTTAGGGCGTCGATTCAAGGAGGCAGCTAACTTGACCAAACTTGACCAAGTTGTCACCATGGCCAAACGTGCCGTCCAGGCGGGCATTCCGGCCAAGTATTTCCTGGCAGACGCTTGGTTTGCCTCTTTGCAATTTGTGAAAGAGATCCATGCGCTTGGCGCCTATCCCCCTTATTCGGTGGAAACGCAACAAGGCCAAATTCCACTACCAGGGCGGAGAATTCACAACGACCGAGTTATGGTCTCAGTTTGCCAGGGCCAAGGCCCGGAAAGCAAAGGGATCCAAAAGGTTCAAGGGAACATTCCTGGACGTGGAGAATTCCGAAATCGGTCACGTTCGCCTTTTCTTTGTTCGTCTGATTGATCCCAAGAAAGGCTCCAAGGAGTGGGCCGTCTTCCTGACCACTGATCGCACCATGAGTCTGATGGCAATGATCGAACATTATGCCAACCGTTGGGGCGTCGAGGTATTCTACAAGGAGTCCAAACAGCACCTCGGTTTTCTCAGTGAATCCGTCCGTTCCTTCGAGGCCGTGACAGCATGCCTTCACTTGGCCGCCATGCGTCACGCCATCCTCTCCAGCGCGGTGGCGCTCAAAGGGGTCAGTCGGGACCAAATATCCCATGGCTTGGCTGCACTGACCTACACCAAAAAGCTCTGGGGCGCATTCCGCTGGCTCATCGCATCTGCCCTCGACAAGGCTACCAATCTGGGAAACGACCTGAAAAACGAGGTGATTGAACTCATCAACCGGGAAGTTGAAGCCTGGCTCGCCCAAGTGCTTCTCCTGGATCCTGTTGGTTTGAAACGTCAAAATCTAGCTGAAATGAACTGCAAAAGGTAACTATTCACCACCCTTGCAAGAAAAGCCTGGACGGGAAAGCCTTTGTCAGGGCTTCGCCCCGAACCCCACCAGGGCTCTGCCCTGGACCCGCCAGGGAGCCAGCCCCCTGGACCCCGATTCGTGGTCGGGTGCTGAATAGTTACTGCAAAAGTTGAGTTACCTGGATTGATCCTTGAACATTACACGTGTCGTGAACAGAATGCGACGGGGTTAAGGGGCATTTCCAGATCCGAGGCGAAAATCATCCCATGCACACATGTGGCGATCATCCGATGCGGTGGTCACATTTTTGGCAAAAATGCTGGCAGGTTTTGAGAATTTTGATACCTGTCGTCATCCTTGCGGCGATTGTTTCGCAGATGCAGTGGCAGCAGTTGCGTACCTTGTTGGGTCAAGCCGAATACCACCTCATTATGGTGGCGTTTGTTTTGCAACTGGCTCCCATTTTTCTCCAGGGTTGGCGCTGGCAGGTGCTTCTCAAAAGCGATGCCAACCCCTGGCCATGGGCCTGGGTGCAATTCATTCATCTGGAGGCTGGATTTTTTGATGCGTTCGTTCCGGGCCGGGTCGGCAGCGATATCTACCGACTGGCTTTGATACCGGCTGGACTGCGTCATCATGCGGCAGCATCGCTTTTGCTGATGAGGCTTCAGGGACTGGTTATCAACTTTGCAGCCTTCGTCATAGCGGCTTTGTTCTGGTTCGGGGCTGACGTGCAACAACACAAAACCCTGTTTGGGCTGGTGGGTATCACCACTCTGATCGGGGGAGTCGTGGGGGTGGTGCTTGTCAAAACCGGTTTTCCCTTCCTCCCCTGGATGCTTCGCCATCCAGGGGTCGTTGGCAAGTTGGCCGGACATGTCAGCAAGGTCATGGTGGCTTTGCGCGTAGGTGGACGGAACTTGCGCATCCTGTGGGTTTCTACCTGCATTGATATTGGTTTTGTTTTATGGAGCAGCTTGATTTTTCTCCTCGTCGGGCGTGCCTTTGGCATGGAGATCCCTTGGAGTTTGTTCATGGTGGGGTCTCCAGCCATCATGGTGACTGCCCTTCTTCCCATCAGCATCCAGGGTCGGGGGCCTGCCGAACTGGTCGCTCTCTATTTTTGGCATAAAATCGGTGGCGCCAGTACGGAACAGGTGGTTCTCGTCTCCCTCGGGGTGTTGGCGATCAACATGTTGCACTGTCTGCTGGCTGGTCTGCTGGTTCTTTGGCGTGCGCGGCAGCTTCCCTTGCCAAAATTGCCAGCAGGCATGACGAAGTCCTAAAAAAAGGGTAACTATTCAGCACCCTTTCAAAAAAAGCCTGGATATGAAAGCCTTTGTCAGGGCTTCGCCCCGAACCCCACCAGGACTCTGTCCTGGACCTGCCAGGGAGCCAGCCCCCTGGACCCCGATTCGTGGTCGGGTGCTGAATAGTTACAAAAAAGGGATGGAGGTCCAGGAGAAAGGGCTGCGCCCTTCCTCCTGGTGGGGCTTGGGGCGAAGCCCCAAAAAAAGATGGTTAAAAAATTGGGCTAAGCTCTTTTTTGTAAAAAGCGAAAAGAGGTCTGCGGAAAAGTGGAGCTTGCAAAATATTGAACAGATCAAAAAATAAAATCAACGGTTTAACCATACAAAGAGAAAATTTTCTAAAATATCTGAAATTTTCCGGTTGCACTCCCACTCTACACTGGCTAGACTTTTGCTAAGCGTAGAGCTGTATGCCAACCAAAGCCGTCGTTTCGGACAAGCGCGCATACGAGTGGGCAATTGATTTAATACCTCTCTGGGATGCGTGACTCCAGTCAGGGTTCGGGTACCTCAGAAATGAGGGAGGTTCGCCTGGGTGGGCCATTCTTGGTAGGCCAAGGAGTCCGAGTCGTGAGTCAAGCCTTGTGTTAGTAGCTTCTTTGCGCATGTCGCAAAGTGCTAGGGGAGATGGGGCGGGGCCGGATTTTGACGGGGGCGTGTTGGTGGGTCGCAAGTGATATTACGAATGGCGGAAGGAGTTCCTTCCGCCTTTTTAGTTGGTAGCCGCACACCATGAGGCGGTTCCTGCTTCGGTTTTCCAACGTATCAGGTCGGAAGGGTAGATGTTGGCGTAGGGCTTGGTACCGTCCGGCTGTTTCACGACCCTTTCTCTCTCCAAACAAAAATATTGGTTCCGACCGTCAGGCTTGGCCAAATCAAAGTGAAATCGGCTGTCATACCTGAGTCCAAAGCGAAACATGGCGTTGAGACGGTGATGTGGTGCCAATTTTTCCAGATCAGGGACGGGATGTGATTCCGGGGCGGACTCTGGCCTGAAGATTCCCTTCAGATCATCAATAAAGCCTTTCTGTTCCGGGGCGAAACGTGGCATGTTTTTCAAAACTGGCGCTACTCCCTCGAAGGTTGCAAAAAAATGTTCCGTATTTGCATTGTTAAAATTAAGCGTCGGAAGCATAACAAAGTAATAATTTAAATAATTTTTTCCAACTCTTGAATGTGTGTATGGTATAACGTTTTTAATGATCTTCAAGAAATCGTTTTGCCCGTCAGATAATTTATTTATGATCTCTTTGTATTCTTTGATGATTTTATCAATAGATATTGCCGGTTTTGATGTACTAACCGGAAAGGAGAAGAATCGACACTTATCCAGAAGGTATTCCCACTTCTTGACTTTCTGAAACACCAAGTAGATTTGGTTGATAGGGGGCAAAGCTGAATATGATTCTGAATCTAAAACTTTTTTATAAATATTTTCTATTGTTTTATCTATTTTTTTCTCATCATAGCTTAATTTATTGCCAATTTTCAGCGCGTTACACCACATAAACTCTGTGTTATAATTTTTTTTCAAATTAAACTTACTTATAATATTATTGTCATTTGGAATACCGGCCAGCACAAATAATGTACGATATTGATTATTCATATTTTACGATTTCAACAGATGGCGCACGATGCTTGCGGGAATGACCATCTTTTCCCGGACCTCCTCGGTTTGAGCATCGATGAGGACCAACAGAGGATTCAGTGGAGGTGATGATTCTGTGTGGACTCTAGGTTGGGCAGAGAGCAGAAAGTGACCAGGAGAGAGGCCCCAATGGCGCTTAGATAAGAATTTTCTTTTGAGTTTCAGCAAAGTGTGACATCGGCCTCCTGATGGCGCATGATTCCGGGTTGAACAGACCAAGGAAGCACGACCAAGCAGGAGACCGACCATGTTTAAGTCTACGCGATTGAAGGCTGTACACCAAATTGAAAAGTTGAAAATGCGTTTTTCCCCAGGGGAGTGGATTGCCTTTTGGAGAAATTCTAACCTCCGGGACGTTGCTCAATCTCCTGGAAGAGACGAAAGGTAAGTTTCGGGATCGGGTCTACCCCCCCATGGTTACCCTTTCCGCGTTCATTGCCCAAGTGATGAGTGAAGATCATTCATGTCGTGAGGCGGTGTCATGAAACGGCGGCCCATCTCCATGAGGATGGGTGGATCCTGTGGAGA
>JADGBZ010000045.1 GCA_015231175.1 Magnetococcales bacterium
GGACGTTTTCTTCATTTTTTCGAGCAAAACAAGTGTGTCATGATCGTGATCGATCCCGTGGATGGCTCCATTCTGGACGCCAACCCGGCAGCGGGGAGTTTTTATGGTTACTCCCGCCAGGCTCTGCTTGCCATGAAAATCTCCGATATCAACGCCCTTGCTCCCGAACAGGTGGCCCAGGAGATGGAAAATGCCGCCCTTGAGCGGCGTGGCTATTTCCAGTTTCCGCATCGGCTGGCCACGGGCGAAATCCGCGATGTCGAGGTCTATTCCGGTCCGGTCGTCATAAATGGACGGAAGTTGTTGTATTCTCTCGTCCATGACATCACCCAACGCAAGCGTGCGGAAAAGGCGTTGCGTCTGCACGAGGCCATTCTCAGGCACATTGCCGAGGGTGTGGTGCTCGTCAGCGCTCGGGACCAATCCATCGTCTATGCCAACCCCAAGTTTGCCGGCATGCTTGGCTATGATCTGGAGGCGTTGATCGGGAAAAATATCGATACTGTCAACGCATATATGGAAAAATCCCCACAAGAGACGGCCTCCGCGATTGTGGATCTGCTCCAACGTACCGGCGTGTGGAGCGGAGAGATCCTTAACCTGAGGAAGGATGGCGCCACCCTGTGGTGCTACGCCTCGGTCTCGACCTTCGAGCATCCAAGATTCGGCACGGTTTGGGTCGCCATCCATCAGGATATCAGCGAACAGAAACGGTTGAAGGAAGCGGTGGATCAATTTTTCAACGTTGCGGACGAACTGATGTGCATCGCGGATACCTCCGGTTATTTCCGTCGGATCACCCCGACGTGGCACAAAGTGCTGGGCTACACGACGGAGGAACTCCTTGCCCAGCCCTTTTTCCACTTCATCCATCCCGATGACCTGGAAGCCAGCAGGCACGCGGTCTCCGCATTGAAGGGACAAAAACCGTTAGCTGGTTTCTCCAATCGCTACCGCTGCAAGGATGGCAGCTACCGCTGGTTGGAGTGGCGCGTTACCCCGGTAGGAGACATTCTGTACGCCGCTGCCCGCGATGTCACCGAGCGCAGGCAGAAGGAGGAGGAGTTGCGCATGGCCAAGGCCCGGGCAGAACAGGCCTCCCAGGCCAAGGGAGAGTTTCTGGCCACCATGAGCCACGAAATCCGTACGCCCATGAACGTGGTGTTGGGCATGTCGGAGGTGTTGCTGGATACCGACCTCAGTTCGGAACAGCGCCACATCGTTCAGACCATGCACCATTCCGGCAAGGCACTGTTGTCGGTCATCAGCAATGTCCTGGACTTCTCCCGCATCAGTGCGGGGCGTTTTACTCTTGCCGAGTTCCCTTTCTCTCCCCGTCAGGTGGTGGAGGAGACCGCCCGGTTGATGCAGGTGTCCGCCGAGGAGAAGGGGTTGACCCTGACGGCGAAAGTGGCTCCCGAGGTGCCGGTTGCCATCCTGGGGGATGATGGGCGCGTCAGACAGGTGTTGATCAACCTGTTGGGCAACGCGGTCAAGTTTACGCATCAGGGAGGGGTGGAGGTCAGCCTGGCCCTGCTCTCCCAGACTCCCGATACTCTTCTGTTCCGTGTCGTTGACACCGGCATTGGCGTTTCGCCGGAGCACAGGGAGACCATCTTCGAGCATTTTACCCAAGCCGACGCGGGGATTGCCCGACGCTATGGCGGTACCGGGCTCGGGTTGGCCATCTCCCGAAAGCTGGTGGAGTTGATGGGTGGAGAGTTGGGGATGGAACATGCGGCGAGCCGGGGAAGCGCCTTTTTCTTCACCCTGCCAGTACGCACCACGACATTATCCCCGTCCCAACCGGTGGTGGAGGCGTCCACAACGGTCGATCGATGCCTCGACATTTTGCTGGCAGAGGATTCGGAGGACAACCGGATACTGTTCGATACCTACCTCAGGAGGTCACCGCACCGTCTGGTCATGGTCAACGATGGCGCGGCGGCGGTGGTGCGTGTGCAGCAGGGGCGCTTTGACCTGGTCCTGATGGATATCCAGATGCCCAATATGGATGGTTATGCCGCAACCCGCCTGATCCGCCAATGGGAGCGGGAAACGGGACGCACGCCGGTGACCATTCTGGCCCTGAGCGCCCACGCCTCGTCGGATAAGAAAGAGGAGAGTCTCTCCGTCGGCTGCGATGGACATCTCACCAAACCCATCAAAAAACAAACACTGCTGGAAGCCATCCGGGAAGTGGGCCAAACCCTCGAAAGGCGCAACCAGACCAGCCCCCCCGGAACTTCCGCCCCAGGTGGGTCAGACCTCTGAAGGGGGTGAGGGCGCCGGTGTTTTCCTGCTGCGGCTTGCTGAAATCTGCATTGACTTTGTCCATGACTGTTGCCACAATCTGGAACTGTCTGCCGGGGTGGCGGAATTGGTAGACGCACCAGACTCAAAATCTGGCGCTGGTAACAGCATGCGGGTTCGATTCCCGCCCCCGGCACCACCTCCTTCTTTCTCTGGATGTCTTGACCGTCCGGGTTCCCGAAAGAGAGAGGGGCGGCCTGCCCGGTTCCGGCGCGCCTGCATCGGATGAATGTCCTGTTAAGACACCAGACTGTTTGGAAAAAGTGGATCCAGAGGGTTTTTTCGGCCATTTGGGGCGCTGTCGCCGTGCCGGGCGTTGCGTGGTCATGGGGGGCATGGTTCCTTTTGGCGATGTAGTGCTTTCAAGGAAGTTGAGACATATGGAAATCTTGCAGACGGCACAGGAAATTGTCAAGAATCTCAGTCTGGTCGAGGGGGTGACTGTTCCTCGCCCCGTGGCGGGCATCATGCGGGATACCAGTCCGGACTATAAGAAACTCTCTGCCTTGATGGACTTTCTGTTCGAGATCGAGCACAAGGGGCGCTTTCTCCCGAGACCGGTCGAGAAGCTCCTGCCCAACTTCAGTCAGCAGTTTGTCGCCTACTCCTTCAAGTACAGCTCTGCGGGCAGGTAACGCAGGGATCAGCCGCGCATGATCCGACGTAACTGTTCAGCACCCGGCCACGAATCGGGGTCCAGGGGGCTGGCTCCCTGGCAGGTCCAGGACAGAGTCCTGGTGGGGTTCGGGGCGAAGCCCTGACAAAGGCTTTTATGTTCAGGCTTTTTTTGAAAGGGTGGTGAATGGCGACCGTCTGACGAAGGCTACGTCTGACAGAGGGCGTGTGCCCGGGCCAGGGCCTCCTGGCGGATCTCCTCCTCCCCTTCGATGCGCCGCCCGTGCATGAGAATCCGGCCATCGACGATGACACTGTCCACGACGTGCCCCGTGGCGGCATAGACCAGACTGGAGATGGTGTCATGACGCGGGGTTGTTTCGACCTGGTCCAGATCCAGCAGGAGCAGGTCGGCTCTCTCTCCTGGGGCGATGCGACCGGATGGGCCGAAGACCGGCGCCCGGGCTCCGGTCAAAATTTTCCAGGCCACGCGGGCAGGGAGGATGGTCGGATCGTGTGCGGCGTGTTTTTGCAGCAGGGCGAAATATTTGACCTCCTGGAAGAGATCCAGGCTGTTGTTGGAGGCCGCCCCATCCGTACCGATGGCCAGATTGATCCCCCGCCGGGCCACCTCCTGATAAGGAAAGGCCCCGCCTACCGCCAGTTTCATGTTGGAAACGGGATTGGTGATCAAGGTGGCGTTGCGTTCGGCGATCAGGTCCAACTCCGTTTCATCCAGGTGTACCCCGTGCGCCAGACAAACCCGGGGATTGAGCAAACCGATCCGATCCAGGTAAAAGGCGGGACGCAAGCCGTGCCGGGCCTGACACTCGGCCACCTCCCGGGTGGTTTCGGAGAGATGGATGTTGACCCGGGTGGCGTGTTTCTCCGAAAAATCGGCCAGCCAGCGCAACCGGGATTCATTGACCACATAAATGGAGTGGGGCGCATGCTCGTATTGGATCCGGGATGAGTAGCGCCGGGTTTCACTCAACAGGCGTTCCGACTCTGCCTGGAGCTGATCACCCTGCGCCTCGGCGACATCCAGCAGGATGGCCCCGACGCCGGCCCGCAGCCCCATCTCGTCGACGGCGCGGGCCACGGCATGGTAATGCCAATACATGTCATGGAATTGCACGGTACCCGAACGAATCATCTCCAGGCAGGCCAGCTTGGTGCCCCAATAGACATCCGCCTCGGTCATTTTTGCCTCGGCTGGCCAGATGCGGTTTTGCAGCCAATCCATGAGGTGCATGTCATCTCCATAACCCCGAAAAAGGGTCATGGCGGCGTGGGTATGTCCATTGAGCAAACCGGGCGTCACCACCATGCCCCGGGCATCCAGGATTTCGGTCCCGGGGTGAGGCGGCGCCAACTCTTCCCCTATGGCGGTGATCAGGCCGTTGTCGATTTGTATATGGACCCGCCTGTCATCGAGGAGACGGGCATCCTGGATGAAGAGTGTCATGGCGTTTCGTTGTATCGGGATCCAGGGGGCTGGCTCCCTGGCAGATCCAGGAGGGAGTCCTGGTGGGGTTCGGGGCAAAGCCCTGACAAAGACTTCCATATCAAGACTTTTCTTGGAAAGTGTGGTGAATCGTTACAGATCATGATGTTTGCGTCAGACCGGTGAGCAGGGTATCCACGCAGGTCAGCAACTTCTCCTTGTTGACCCGAACCTGCTCCTTGAAGGCCTCGAAAGTCAACGGGTGATCCGTGATACCGTTGGCATGGTTGTCCACCATGCAGAGGGCGGCATAGGGGATCGACAACTCCCCGGCCAGGATGCACTCGGCGGCCAGCGTCATGCCGACGAGATCGGCTATAGATTGATGAGCCCGGATCTCGGCAGGGGTTTCAAAGCGCGGTCCGATGGTTTGCCAATACACCCCGCCATCCACCGGTTCAGGCAACCCGCATTGCCGCCAGATCGCCAACATATGATCCCGCCAGGGACGATCAAACCCCGGCGTCCGATGACCCCGGGAATCGTCGAAAAAGGTGATGGAAAGATGGGGGGCGTAAAAGTCGTGCGGAAAGACGATGGATCCGGGCGGAATATCCCGACGCAAACTGCCCACTGAACCGACAGCGAGAATCCGGGTCACGCCAGCGGCGTGCAGAGCGGCAACGTGTGCCCGATGGTCGATCCGGTGCGGGGGGGTATAACCGTCAAGTCCATGGCGTTGCAAAAAAACCAGCTCCCCTTGCAGCAACAGGTGAACTTCGCCATAAGCTGTGGCCTGAGTGAGGTGTTTTCCGCGATGAAACTCCCGTGACTCAAGCAGACTGGTGCCACCGATGAGTGCGATGCGCGGCATGGCGAAAGGCCTACCTGGGCAACGGAAAAGGGATGTGAGCCTGACCATCGTCGTCGGTATCCGGGGATTTTTTTGCGGCATTGTCCGTGGATGCGGTCGGGTCTGATGACCAGATGCCCCGCCACCATCCGGCATCCCGGGGAGAAAAGGTGGTGTCGGGTTTGGCGGGAGTGGATTTCCAACGAGAGAAGAGCCGCTCCAGAAAACCGGGTTTACGCGAGGCATTTTGGAATGACTGGTTCGGGTCAGCCACCAGGGGAACGTGGCGATTGGCGACCGGGGAGTTGGGAGTCAGATCGCGGATGTCATTTTCCATGAGATTGCGCAGATAGCGGAACGACCGGTCTTTCTCCGCTGCCGAGAGTTGTTCGGGCTTCCAGATCTCGTTGGCAAAGTTGCGCTCCAGATAGTGGACCACACCCTTCCGGTCAAATTCAATCTCCACCCGATTGACGGCCTGGAACTTGTCATAACGGCTATCCTGGAGATAGATCCAGCGGTCTGGTTTGAAAGAGTTGACAATGGTTGGACTTCCCAGTAAATCCAAGACCTCTTTGCGCGTGGTGCGGCCCTCCTGGATGCGGGCCACCTTGAATGGGTCGAGCATGTTCCCCTGCTCCTGGACCAGCGTCTGGCAGGAAGGGAGGGCCAGACTCATGCACAGGGCCAGAAGAGGAAAAAGAAAAGTGGAAATACGACGCTGGGGTCCGATCATGGGCCTTTTGACTCGCTCGGGGATGCGGCGGAAGAGTGCCTCTCCGACTTTCGGGTTGCATATTTTTCGGGTATCATAGTCCTCCTTTGGTTCTGGAGCAAAGCGCTTATGTTCTTGTGGCAGAGGTATCGGGAGAGGAAACGTCGTTCAAGATCCTTGCGCTCCGAGGTTTTTGCACGTCATGATCGACTTGTGGAGCAGACGTGCGCCTGGACCGGAAGCGGTCTGTTCTCCCTGCCGGACGATTTCAACCTGCGTTTCGAGGTGATGGTCTTTCTGGTTTCGTTGCAGCTCTTTGCGTGGCGGCAACGAGCGCAACCGGAAGACGAAAGCAGGATCGAGTGTTTGTGGGAGGCTATGTTTGAAGGGTTTGACCACTCATTGCGAGAACGGGGGGTTCCCGACATGCGCATTGGCAGCCGGATGCGCAAACTCCTGGAGCACGCCACCGGGCGGCGTCAGGCCTACCTGGAGGCCCTGGAGAGTCGAGACCGTGACCGGTTTCATGCCGCCATCGGTCGGAATGTCCTGAATGGCGCTCCGTCCGATGATCCGCGCATCCAGCGCCTGCTGGAAGAAGTTCAGGCAATATTTCCCAATGGCAATTTCCCAGAGGATACCAAGACACCATGAAAAAGCTCACCATCAAGGACATTGATCTCAAAGGCAAGCGGACCTTCATGCGCGTGGACTTCAACGTCCCCCTGGATGAACAGGGTCAGGTGCGGAAAGATACCCGCATCCGCGCCGCTCTGCCGACGATCCAGATGGCCCTGGACAAGGGAGCCAAGCTGATCCTGGCCTCCCACATGGGCCGTCCCAAAGGCAAAAAAGATCCCAAACTTTCCCTCAAGCCGGCTGCCGAGCGTCTGGCCAAATTGTTGGGCAAGCCCGTCGCCATGGCCCCGGATTGCGTTGGGCCTGAAGTGGAAAAAATGGTCGCTGCCCTCCAACCCGGTGATGTCCTCATGCTGGAGAATGTCCGCTATTACGAGGGGGAGACCAAAAATGATGCCACGTTGGCCGAGGGGTTCGCCCGCCTGGCCGATGTCGTGGTCAACGACGCTTTCGGTACCGCCCATCGCGCCCACTCCTCCAACGTCGGCATCACCAAGCTGGTGAAACCGGCGGTCGCCGGCCTGCTCATGTCCCAGGAGATCGACTATTTCAATCGCACCATGACCAGCCCGGACCGCCCCCTGGTGGCCATTCTGGGTGGGTCGAAGGTTTCCAGCAAGATCAGTGTCATCGAATCCCTTCTGACCAAGGTGGACCTGATCATCATCGGCGGCGGCATGGCTTTCACCTTCTTCAAGGCCATGGGCTATGAAGTTGGCAACTCGCTGGTCGAACCGGAGATGCTGGACATTGCCCGTTCGGCCATGGCCAAGGCCAAGGAGAGAAATGTCAAGTTGCTTCTCCCCGTCGATGCCGTCATTGCCAAGGAAATTGCCAGCGGAACCGAGACCAAGGTCGTCCCCGTCGATGCCATTCCTGCCGGATGGATGGGGTTGGATATCGGACCGGCCAGCGTCAAGGAGTTTTCCGAGGCCCTGAAACGCTGCAAAACCATCATCTGGAACGGCCCCATGGGGGTGTTCGAGACTCCCCCCTTCGACAAGGGAACCGTGGAGTTGGGCAAGGCCGTTGCCAGCAGCGGGGCCCTCTCTGTCGTGGGTGGCGGCGATACCGATGCAGCGGTCAAGCAGGCTGGTGTGGCCGACAAGATTTCCTACATCTCCACCGGTGGCGGCGCCTTCCTGGAACTCCTCGAAGGGAAAGAACTTCCCGGCATGATCGCCCTGACGGATGCATGACGTTTTCTTTCCGCTGATCAAAACGATGGGATCTGGATGAACCCGTCGCGTTTTCGGCGACTTTGACCGCCGAACAGTTCCTCTCCCCGCTCCCCCTGGGGCGTTTCGGGTACGGCTGAAAAGACCATGGAACGGTCTTTTCAGCTTTTTTTTTGCCACACTCCCTGGCGTTTTCCCTTTTGAGCGGCATGAATGTTGCTTGACTCCACTCGGGGGATTTCCCCATGGTTTCCCAAAGGCATTTTGTTGGGGAATTGTATTGGCCTGATCCATTCATCCATCTGGCTCGAAAACAGGAAAACAAGGTGAACGCCATGCACACTACACTTCGAGATGGCCTGTCGGCTGTCGTCATGGGCCGTAACGAGGAGAATTTTTTGCACATGACCCTGCCGCCCCTGCGCGAGGTGGCGGACGAAATCATTTTTGTGGACACTGGTTCCGAGGATCGGACGATCGACATTGCGGAGGAGTATGGCTGTCGCATTTTCCGCCAGCCGTGGCAGGATGATTTTTCCATTCCCAAAAATTACGGCATCAATCAGGCGCTACACACGTGGATCCTGAACGTGGACTGCGATGAGGCGTTGGACACCAAAACAGACACCCGGGAACGTTTTGTGGAAAAGTGCCTCGGCGATGAAGAAGGGAAACCGGTCTTCATCATCAATATTGACAATCTGATGGCTGATGGGGGTGTCGCCCGCCAGGATGCCATGCGCCTGTTTCGCAACGATCCCCGCATCCGTTTTGAACATCCGATTCATGAATCGGTTTGCGAATCGGTTTATCGGGGTTGGCCCGAATACAGACCGGAGAGACTCGACCTGCGTTTGACCCATTTTGGCTACAAACAGGACGCCAACAAAGAGAAGCTCAAACGCAACATTGCGATCCTCCGTGCCTGGGTCGACCGCGAGCCGGATCACGTCTTCGGCAACTACAAGCTGGGCATGAATCTGCACCATCGCGGCAACGTCAGCGAGGGGCTGTTTTTTGTCGGTCGGGCGTTTGAATTGATTTGCAAAGAGACCGATAAGACCAGCTATCCCTTTTTGAAAACCATGATACCTTTTTATATCAATGAGTTGATCGAGGATGGCCGCATTGCGGATGCTCGCACGGTACGGGAGAAGGTTTTGAGCTGGGAGTGAGATCACCCCACCAGGAGCGGGGCCAGCCGGTGGGCAAGGTCGTCGGCAACCTGAACGAGATCCTGGCGTTGTTGGGCTTCCAGGATGCGCACAAGAAGGGGATTGATCTGATCCAGATCGATCCCCGTTGCGTTTTCCAGCCGGAAAGAGACACAGTCGATGAGCCGCCGCATGGCTTCTCCACCTTCGGCTTGGCGTCCTTGGCGGAACAGGCGCACCGTCTGTGACAAATGACCCGAGCAATCCCCGGGGTGGAGTTGCAGGGCCTGTTGCATCTCCCAGCGCAAGGTAAAGAGGGCTTGGCGCGCCATGGCAGCGGCAGTATTTTCCTGGTTCTTCTGGTAAATTTCGAAGGCTTGAGAAAAATATTCCCTGGTTTCGTTCCAGGAGCCCCGGCAGGCGGTCAGGTTGCCCAGCTCCATGAGGCAACGCGCCTCTTCCAGGGGGAGAGGGTTGCCCTGTTTTTCTGCGAGGGCCAAGCCGTCCCTGACCTCCTGCAACTGCTGTTTCGCAGCCATGGTACGGCCATTTTTTTTTAAAAATGCCGCAATGGCCCGGCCAGTCCGCGCCTTTTCCCGGGCGTCGCCCAGGGCCAGGGTCAGGGATCTTGCCTCTTCCAGCGGGTTGGCGGCCTCTCGGGAGCGTCCGCATTGCAGGTGGATCTGGGCCATCAGCCGCAAGAGTGGAATACGCAACATTTTGTTCTGTCGTTGTGCCATATCCAGCGTCCGCACCGTTTCCAGGGCCGACCTGGCCAGTGTCTCGGCCCGATCGACTTTATTTTGGCGCAGAGCGAGCGTGGCGGTGTGGTGTTGTGTCAGGATACGTTCACCCGGATCCTGCATGAATGGAAGGCGTTCGACGAGGTTGCGAAGTTTTCTCTCCGCCCGCGCATAACGATAAACCAACAGGTCGGCATCGATCTGCTGAAGCGCCGACCGGTCATCGGGGGAGGGGTCGGAGGTGTTCGGGACGTTCGCATCCGCCTGGGCTGAGACCAACGGGACGTGGGCATCCACCTGGGCTGAGATCAAAGGGAGGGGAGAGGGCCATGTGTCCAGGTAGTGGGTTCCCCGGATACGCGCTCCCCGGCGTCCGGCGTTGATAAAGGTGACACGAGGGTGTGTCTCGATCAACTGTTCCAGTTCCAGCAGGTTGCTGTTCATGGCCAGGGATGACGCCACCTCTGTGCCGAGGCCGTTCGGCAACATCGGGGTGGTATCGGCCCGGGTTTGCCAGCTCAGGGATGGATTGCCCTGGGCGTGGCTTTGGCCCCCAGGAAAGGAAAAATCCGTACCGACGAAAAGGATCTGGCCTGCACCCATGCGGATGGCCAGATCCACGGCGGCGTGCAGGATGCTCCCGGATGCATACAGGTGCGACAAGGGACGCTGTTGCCGGATCTCCGCATAGGCTGGCGAGTATGAACAAGCCAGATATCTGGGACCGGGCCACATGTCCAAAACCGCCGGATCGGAGGCTGGAAAATAGACCAGGGGGACACGAAGCAGCGACGGATCCTCCTGAACATCCTGGAACAGGGTGAAAACGATAGGTTGGTGTTCCATCGTGACCACAATGTCAGGAAGGATGTCAGCCTGACGGAGCGGCAGCAGGGCGCCATCGACGGCAATCAGGGGGGTGGCAACCGGACGGTTGGCCAACAGGAGAAGATGATCATCCAGGGTGGGACCGGCGCCGGCCACCAGAATCGTATCACCCGGATGGGTGTTGAACAGGTTTTCCACACCTGGATCCTGATTGATCAAAGGTTTGTTTTGACGAATCCTTTCCATCAAGAGAGGGTGCTCCAGGAAACGCCGGTCCTGGAAATCGCTTTCCAGAGCCAGGCGAACCCTGGTCGCCAACACCTTTGCTGCCGGATCGGGGCCGGCCAGATGCAACGCCACCGAGGATGTGGCGAGAGGCTTCCTGGGCAGACCCGCTTCGCGCCAGGTCACCAGGTTTGTTCGGGTATCGGAGAGCCACGCCTGGTGGTCCATGATGGCCAGGGATTGGAAGAACAGGTCGGTGTTGAGCAAGATGACGGTCAGATGTTGTATTCCGGGTCTAGCCAGCAGGGTTTGGGGCAGGTGGGGACTCCCCAGACCATAGACGTGTGCCGCCGTGGCGCCTGGTGGAACGCTCTCTGCCTGTAGACGGGCCTCCTCCCAAGGGTCGGAGAGGCTGAACAGATGCAGATGATCCACCAGGATACCGTCCTGGATGGGTTCGATGCGGTGGCGAATGGTTCCTTGAGGAGAGAGTTGCCATAACCCTGGCCATCGTTGTTGAACAATGGAAGTGTTTGTGTGCCAGTAGGTCATAGGTGAGTCCATCCGCTATGGAGAGTGGGTTCCTGTTGTGAAACATGGTGAAATATAAAGGGTAAATATTCACATGATCATACCTGGATTCCGCTGGTTTCCTCGGTTGGCCACGGGGACAATGCCTCCAGATGCACCTTTGGGCAAGGGATTTCCCGAACGCCATTGACTTGGATGGGATTGTTCATATAATGACACACTTCGTTAAAGACCCATTGTCGGCAACCGAAGAGATCATTGCGAGGCTATGCCCATGCGACGTCGTCCATTAATTGCTGGAAACTGGAAAATGAATGGGCTGATCGAAACCGCCCAGGAACTGGTGGAAGGGATCGGCGCAGGACTTTCCGAGAGAGAACGGAAATTGCAGTGTGAGGTTCTCGTCTGCCCACCCTTCACCGCCATCCACACCGTCCACCAGACTGTGAGTGCCAAGGGGTACTCCATGAAGGTGGGCGGGCAAAACATGGATGTCGAAGGACCAGGGGCGCGTACTGGTGAAATCTGTGGGATCATGCTGCGCAATGTTGGTTGCCGTTATGTGATCCTCGGCCACTCGGAGCGTCGGCAGTATTTCGGTGAAACCAGCGAACTCGTTGGCAAGAAGGTGGAGGCGGCCTTTCGCGATGGGCTCATCCCCATCGTTTGCGTCGGCGAGGAGCTCAAAGACCGCGAGGCCAATCGTACCTTCGATGTCATTCGTCCCCAGTTGGAAGCGGTCATGCCCAGACTGCCGGAAGAGAGTGCCAAACGGAGCACCCTGGTTGTGGCCTATGAGCCTGTCTGGGCTATCGGCACCGGCAAAAATGCCACCCCCGAACAGGTCCAGGAAGTCCATGCTTTCATCCGCAAATTCCTTGCGGAAAAGTTGGGCGCCGACACGGCTTCCAAGATTCGCATCCTTTACGGCGGGTCGATGAAACCGTCCAATGCTGCTGGCCTCTTGGCCTTGGAGGATGTGGATGGTGGTTTGATCGGTGGCGCCGCTTTAAAGGCCCAGGATTTCCTGGGCATCATCGACGCCAACCCGGTCTCGGATTGATTTTTCGCAACCCATGACGTTTGACCACGGAGTTTTTGCATGACACTGATCCTGACTGTGATCCATCTTCTCGTCGCTTTTGGGATCATCTTTGTCGTGCTTGTCCAGAAGGGGAGCAGTGCCGATATGGGCGCTGCCTTTGGCGGAAGTTCACAAAGCCTCTTCGGGGCACGCGGATCGGGCAGTTTTTTGGGGAAGGTGACCGCCTTTCTGGCTACGATTTTCATGTTGACCAGTCTCACGCTCGCCTTTTTTACGACCCGGTCCACGTCGTCAGATTCCGTCATGAAAGGGGGGGCCGTCAGGCCCCCCGCGACGACGCAACGCCCTGTTGATGCTGCGCCCAAGCCGGGGGCTGCCTCCGCTCCTGTGACGGACCCGGGTTCCGACATCCCGTTGCCGGCCAAGACCGGCGTTTCGGAGGAGAAGGCCGGGGGAGGGGGGGGGGCTCCTGATGCCCATCAGGGTAGCAATAAGCCTATTCCAGCCTTTCCAGACGCGCCAACTCCGCCGGTTTCTGGTGTGAAGCCACAAGCTCCCTACCCAGATGCGCCAACTCCGCCGGTTTCTGGCGTGAAGTCGCAATCTCAGGTGCCACAAGGTTCAGGTGGTGCCCCTGCCGGCACGAGCCCTCTCACTCAGCAGGCAAAGCCATCGGTCCAGGATGCTTCGGCTCAGAAGGCTTCTGTTCCGCAAGGTGGTGGTGGCGCGACGCCAGCCGACGCCAAACCTCCGGCACGGCAGGGTGGTGGCGCGACGCCAGCCGACGCCAAACCTCCGGCACGGCAGGGTGGTGGCGCGACGCCAGCCGATGCCAAGGCGCAGGCGCCGAAGGGAAACAGCACCGTTGCGCCCGATGGAACGGGCGCCAACCTTCCCCCTGCCGCTCCCAAGGCGAAGCCCCTGAATCCCACCTCGGCCCATGGGCCGGGTGTGGCGCCGGATAAAGCCAAAGGCCTATCCGAACGTTCCAACTGACCCCGGCTACCGGCACTTCTCCTGTAAAATGCCCCGATGTGGCCTGATCCGTGAACGCAGCGGGATCCAGGAGTTGAATCTGACCATTGCTTGGGGAGTCGTCCTTGACCTCCCAGTGAAGGTGAATCGCCGTCGAACATGCTGCCTTGATTCACCGCTTCTGTCCACGCCCCCGGAACCCATATTGAGCCTGGGACATAGGTTTAGTGCGAAGGGAACAGCTTGAGAATGGTGATGATGAGGCCGGTTTGGGCAAAAAGGAGACCGACCATCCATTTGATGGTCTCAGCTTTGGATTCAGCAATTTTAGCTTCAAGCTCTTTGGAGTCTCGCCTGGTGGCAAGCTCAAGTTCCTTAAGATCCCGTCGTGTCGCCAGTTCATCCAAGTTCGTCTTGAAAATGCTGGAAAGGGTTTTTGCCTGCACCTCGGCTTACTCTTCAGTAAACCCTGCAGCTCGCAACTCTTTGACGTATGCGTGGGTATCAAACGTAATTGTCGTCATGGCAACCTCCCTCCCGCTCCATCTTATCAAAATCCATTGACTTTGCACGGCCAACCTTTGGGAAGGCACCTTTATTGGTGATGGTTATGTGGCGAGTTTTTTTACATAAAAAACCCCATGAAGCGTGCAAATTCATGGGGTTTTGTACTTGTCTCGACATCGCCGAACCGAAGAGTGGCGTCCCGTACGGGAATCGAACCCGTGTTGCCGGCGTGAAAGGCCGATGTCCTGGGCCACTAGACGAACGGGACGCACGCCACCAACGATGGCGCAACTCTGCCGGGACAAACCGACCCCTCCGGGGAGCTCCACGGAAGACGCCCTCATCCCAACAGGGCGACACAATAGTGCGCAGATGATCCCTTGGCAATGGATGATGATTTGCAGAGAATGTTTTTTTTGGGAAATCTCCCTGGTGGGGTTGGGGGCGAAGCCCTGACAGCGGCTTCCATATCCAGGCTTTTCTTGCAAGGGTGCTGAATCGTTACCATCCACAGGTCACCAAGGCCAAGGAGCAGCTCCATGAGTGTTTTGTTGGAATTTTCCATGACCCCGTTGGATAAGGGAGAGAGTGTCAGTGCCTACGTAGCCCGTTCCCTGGAGATTATCGATCACAGTGGTCTGCCCTACAAGATGGGCCCCATGGGCACCTGTTTGGAAGGTGAGTGGGATCAGGTTATGGGAGTGGCCAAGGCGTGCTATGATCGGATGCGTCAGGATTGTCAACGTATCACCATCTCCATGCGCATCGACCATCGGGCAGGGAAGGAGGGACGCTTGGAAGGAAAAGTCAAAAGCGTCGAAAGCAAACTCGGGTACAAGGTCAAAAGTTGACATCCTGATCCGGGTGGCCCACTGGCATGGCGTGGAAGGGGTTGATGCTAATCTGGGTGGGGGATTTTGTCGGCTTGGAACCCGGATGGAACTGTGCTACTCTCCCCGGCGGGTTTGGGATCCCCGGATTTGGGGTCTCGACAAACGATGGTCCCCCTTGAACACTTGCCATGATGGAACCAAAGATGCCTGCGCTCACCGATCTTACCGCCTGGAAAGCCCTGACGAAACACCGGGACCAAATGGCCGGCGTGCATATGCGCGACCTTTTCGCCGGGGAACCGGATCGCTTTGATGCCTTGTCCATCAAGCTTGAGGATATGCTGTTCGACTTTTCCAAAAACCGGATCAACCGGGAAAGCGTGCGTCTGCTGCTGCAACTGGCGCGGGAGTGCAACGTGGAGTTGTGGCGGGATCGCATGTTCGCCGGGGAAAAGATCAACAACACCGAAAAACGCGCCGTGCTGCATGTGGCGTTGCGCAACCTCTCGGACCGTCCAATCCTTGTCGATGGCGCGGATGTCATGCCAGGTGTCCGGCATGTCCTTCAGCACATGCAGGAGTTCTCCACGCTTGTGCGCAATGGCTCCTGGAAAGGTGCGACCGGCAAACCTGTCCGTGACGTGGTCAATATTGGCATCGGTGGTTCCGACCTGGGGCCCGTGATGGTGTGCGAGGCCCTGAAACCCTACGTGCAAAAGGGGTTGAATCTCCACTTTGTCTCCAATGTGGACGGCACCCATATTGCCGAAACGGTCAAAAAGCTGGACCCCGAGACCACGCTTTTCATCGTGGCGTCCAAGACCTTCACCACCCAGGAGACCATCGCCAATGCCCTCTCGGCCCGGGCATGGCTGGTGGAACACCTGGGCGAACAGGCTGTTGGCAAACACTTCGTGGCCCTTTCCACCAACAGCAAGGAGGTGGCCAGGTTTGGTATCGATGTCAAAAACATGTTTGAATTCTGGGATTGGGTCGGCGGGCGTTACAGCCTCTGGTCTGCCATTGGCCTTCCCATCGCCATTGCCATTGGTTTCGATGGCTTCCGGGAGCTTTTGGCCGGCGGGCACGCCATGGATGAACATTTCCGGACGGCTCCCCTCGAACAAAACATGCCTGTCATCAAGGCTTTGATCGGCATCTGGAACCACAACTTCCTCGGCGCCGAAAGTTTTGCCGTATTGCCTTATGACCAGTACCTGCATCGCCTGCCGGCCTTCCTTCAGCAGTCGGACATGGAGTCCAACGGCAAGTATGTGACCCGGGATGGAGCCAGGGTTGCCTGGAAGACCGGGCCTGTGCTTTTCGGTGAGCCGGGTACCAACGGGC
This sequence comes from Magnetococcales bacterium, assembly GCA_015231175.1. Lineage (NCBI taxonomy): Bacteria > Pseudomonadati > Pseudomonadota > Magnetococcia > Magnetococcales > Magnetococcales bacterium. The sequence goes on from JADGBZ010000045.1 coordinate 15,949, forward strand.
AGCACTCGTTCTATCAGCTTGTGCATCAAAGCACCCGCTTGGTTCCTGCCGATTTTATTGCCGCCGCCCAGAGTCACAATCCCGTAGGCGATCACCACCCACTGCTGCTTTCCAACTTTTTTGCTCAAACCGAGGCCTTGCTGAAGGGAAAGACCGCTGCCGAGGTGCGCGCCGAATTGCAGGCGCAGAACCTGTCCGGCCCCGAGTTGGAACTCCTGACCGCACACAAGGTGTTCGACGGCAACCGGCCCACCAACTCCATTCTGGTGCGCCGCATCACGCCCAGGACGTTGGGGATGCTGATCGCCTTGTACGAACATGCCATTCATGTGCAGGGGATCGTTTGGGACATCAACTCCTACGACCAATGGGGGGTCGAACTGGGCAAGCAACTTGCCAAACAAATCCTTCCAGAGCTGACATCATCCGACAGAGTGACCGGTCATGACTCGTCGACCAATGGTCTCATTAATTATTACAAGGAGTTGAAAGGATCATGACCCGTTTCCACCCCAATTCGCCGGTATAATGTCCATGTCCGGGTCCGACGCAGCCGGTGTCAAACCGGCGCAGGTCATGTATGACCAAGGTGGGCCGTACAAGCTCCAGGTCAGCGAGGGGGAGAACCTGACCCTTTGCCAGTGTGGCCGATCGGAACGTCCTCCCCTGTGTACGGGGCGTCACAGATTGGAAAACGACAAAAGGCTCCCCCTCAAGTTTACGGCCCGGACGACGGGTGAGGTCGCCGTTTGCGGGTGTGGAAGGAGTCGCAACATGCCATGGTGTGATGCGAGTCATGGTCTAGGTTCCTGTGTGGGGTCGGGTGATTGACTGGGCTTGATGTCGATAACGGTTTCTGGATTTGAAGGGGAGTATGCGAAATGAGCCAATCCATGCAGGATCGGGACGGAAAAATCTGGATGGACGGCGCCATGGTCGAATGGCGCGACGCAAAAATCCACGTTTTGACCCACACCCTCCACTATGGCTTTGGCGTTTTTGAAGGCATCCGTTGCTACAAGACGGATACCGGCACCGGCTCTGCCGTTTTTCGGCTGACCGAGCATATCGAGCGTTTGTTCGGCTCTGCCCACATCCTCAACATAAAAATACCCTTCTCCCGGGCGGAAATCATGGAGGCCTGTCTGGATGTGTTGCGTCAAAACGGACTCAAGGCCGGTTATGTGCGCCCCCTGGTCTACCTGGGCGCCGACAGTCTGGGAATCAATCCCAAACCCTGCAAAGTCCGGGTGGCCGTGGCCTGTTGGGAGTGGGGCGCCTACCTGGGCGAAGATGGCATGGAGAACGGCATTCGCATCAAGACCTCATCCTACACGCGCCATCATCCCAACGTCACCATGACCCGGGCCAAGGCCGTTGGCAACTACTCCAACTCCATTCTGGCCAAAACCGAGGCCCTGACTGCGGGTTTCGATGAGGCCCTGTTGCTGGATACGGAAGGGTATGTCGCCGAAGGTTCCGGAGAGAATGTTTTCATGCTGCGCAAGGGGGTCTTGAAGACTCCGCCCCTCGACTCGGCTCTGGAGGGAATTACCCGGGATGCCATCATGGTGTTGGCCAGAGAGATGGGCTACACGGTTGTGGAACAACGTTTTCCCCGTGATGAGCTTCTCCTGGCCGATGAGGCGTTTTTCACCGGCACCGCTGCCGAGGTGACCCCGATCCGGGAGTTGGACAACCGACAGATCGGCGTCGGCAAGGCCGGGCCCGTGACCAAGGCCATACAGAAGCGTTTTTTCGATGTGGTGCATGGCCGCGACCCCTCCCACCAGGATTGGCTGACCCAGGTTCGTTGAGCTTTTACCAGGACTCCGGCGGAGATATTCCCACCATGGCAACGCATCAATACATCTTCACCATGCACAAGCTGACGAAGGTGGTGCCGCCGAAGCGCATCATCCTGGAAAACATCACCTTGGCCTTTTTGCCCGGGGCCAAGATTGGTGTTCTGGGCCTTAACGGTGCTGGCAAATCCTCCCTGCTGCGGATCATGGCTGGGTTGGACCATGAAATCAATGGGGATGCCAAACCAGCTCCGGGCATTCGGGTGGGCTTTCTCTCCCAGGAGCCCGAGTTGGATCCTGCGAAGGGTGTAAGAGGTAACGTCGAAGAGGGGGTCGCCGAGGTCAAAAAACTTCTTGATCGTTTCAACGAAGTTTCCATGAAGTTTGGCGAAGTGACCAACGACGATGAGATGAACGCCTTGGTGACGGAGCAATCCGAGTTGCAGGAGGCCATTGACCAGGTGGATGGTTGGGATCTGGATCGCAAGCTTGAGATTGCCGCCGATGCCTTGCGTCTGCCACCCTGGGATGCCGAGGTGAAGCATTTGTCGGGGGGTGAGAAACGCCGTATTGCCCTCTGCCGGTTGCTGCTGAATGCCCCCGATCTGCTGCTTCTCGATGAACCCACCAATCACCTGGATGCTGAGTCGGTCTCCTGGATGGAGCGTTTTCTGGAGCAATATCCCGGTACGGTTGTGGCAGTCACCCATGATCGCTATTTCTTGGACAATGTTGCCGGCTGGATCCTGGAATTGGATCGGGGTCGCGGCATTCCCTGGGAGGGTAACTACTCCTCCTGGCTGGAGCAGAAAGAGAAACGCCTTGCCCTGGAGAAACGCGAGGATGAGGCTCTTACCAAGCGCTTGCAGCATGAGTTGGAGTGGGTTCGTTCCTCGCCCAAGGCCCGCCAAGCCAAGAGCAAGGCTCGTATGTCCTCTTACGAGGAGCTCGCCGCCAAACATCGAGAAAAGCGCCGCGAAACGACATCACTCTTCATTCCCCCTGGCCCGCGCCTTGGCGATGTGGTCATCGAAGCCAAAGGGTTGAGCAAGGGCTTTGGGGATCGTATCCTGATCGATGATCTTTCCTTCATTTTGCCGCGCGGTGGCTTGTTGGGGGTCGTTGGTGGTAACGGTGTTGGCAAGACCACCTTCCTGCGTATGCTCACGGGTGAGGAAAAACCAGACTCTGGCAGCCTCGGCTTGGGCGAGACGGTCAAATTGACCTATGTCGATCAGAATCGGGCTGCCCTTGACCCGGAAAAGACCGTCTGGGACGTTATCTCCGACGGTCTGGATACGGTCTCCCTGGGGGATCGTGAGGTCAACTCACGCGCCTATGTCTCCTGGTTCAACTTCAAGGGTGCGGATCAGCAAAAAAAGGTCAAGTTTCTCTCCGGTGGCGAGCGCAACCGTGTCCACTTGGCCCGTTTGGTTAAAAGCGGCGGCAATCTTCTGCTCCTCGATGAGCCAACCAACGATCTTGACGTGGAGACCTTGCGGGCTCTTGAAGATGCCCTTCTGGAATTTCCTGGCAGTGCCGTCGTGGTATCCCATGATCGCTGGTTCCTGGACCGGATTGCTACCCACATCCTGGCGTTTGAGGGGGAGTCGAGAGTGATTTTCTTCCAGGGCAATTATCAGGACTATGACGCCGATCGCCGCAAACGTCTTGGACAGGCAGCGGATCAACCTCATCGGGTTCGTTACAAAAAATTGACCCGGTAACCGGGGTGGCTCAACCGACCGGACAAGGTTGACCTTCTCCGGCGGGATTGAGATCAATCTTTTCTGGCAGTGTGTGTGGTCGGTCGATCTGAATGACGGAGTTGGATCGGATCCAACTCCGTTCCGGAGGAGGAGGCGACGTGATTCACCTGACGAATCCGCATGAGGGGTTGTGCAAGAATAATGGTCGCGATGGCTTCATGTGGCGATTATGGACGCCCCTCGTCGGTCTGCTCTTGACGCTCCTCGCGGGCGTGGTGGGTGGTTGCCTTCCTCCGGCCAACCCCGAAATCCCTTTGACTCTGCCTAAAAACAAACCTTCAACCCGCCTTTTGCTCCACCCCTTTCAGGAGATCGGTACCCCGACCGACCTTGTGAAGGCCCGTGATCGGATCCAAAGCTTTTTGGTTGGAAGAAGCCAGGAACGTTTTGGTTTGAATTATCTGGAAACCAACAATGCCGAGGTTGATCCTCGCTCACAGAGTGGTATGGAGCGCTTGATGGCTTTAGGCATCACCCATTTGCTGACAGGCCGTATGAAGCCTCCGCCCAATGGCTTCTTTCTGGTTGAATTATACGAACCCCCCCACACTGAACCCACCTGGGTCCGTGACATTCCGGTTGACAGCAGCAAGTCCCTGGATGCCGTCGTTGATGTGGTCATGTCAGAGTTGGAGGAGCGGTTCAAAAAAGATCATGTCACCGTGTTGCTTGGCAGGGAGCCTGGTCAATCTGTCGTCGCTGCCCCGGTGCGTTTGTCTCCTCCGGAACGCAGCCAAAAGGATCGTCCATCCGACAAGAGTGCCCCTCATGGAGAGGTGGCGGGTGCGCCGCTCAAGGAGGCCGCCAAACTGCCGGCTGACCGTCAATTGGCAGAGAAAGGGGACAAGTTGGCGCTGGTCTCTGTCCAGGATGGTGGTGGTCGTTCCATGCTCCAGACGAAACCCGCATCGACAGGGCGTTCTGCATCACCCGAACGAACGGATCCACCCCAAACCCGTCACCACAGCCAGTATCGGTATGCCTTGCAGGCTGCGGCTGCACCATCCGTTCAGGATTTTGAAAAAACCGCAGCCCGCATCAGGCAGAGGGGCTTCCATACCTCTATTTACACGGCACGGAACAGAAATGGGCAGCAGTGGTATTTCCTTTGGGTTGGGCAGTTCGTTGATCAACAAAAGGCCAAGGATGCCATGATCAACTTTCGCAGGAAGGTGCGCGATATCCCGGTTTTTGTCGCGCCCATTGGCGAGGAAGTCAGCTACGAAAGGAAACCTCACCTGAAACGTGAGAATTCTCCCGGAAGTCGTGACAGACGTGGTTGAGTTGGCGGGGTGTTCTCGTCGCCTGTCGCTACTGACTGCTGATGAGATCGTATTCCAGCAGTTTGCTGAACAACTTGTCCCGGGAAATGGGTTTGGTCAGGTAGTCGGTGCACCCCCCCTTGCGAAAAGCCTCCACCACAGTTTGAGGTGAGTCAAGCGCGGAGACCATCAAGATGATGGACTCAGAACTTGGGGGAACTTCCGTCTCTTTTTCCAGTTCCCTCATCCTGCGTATGCACTCCAGTCCATCAATGCCCGGCATCATGATGTCCATGCAAATCAGATCGTAAGGTGTGTTCTCGCCCAGAGCATGCTCGAACAGCACCAGGGCGTCCTGACCGCTGGAGACCATGTCGCACTGGCCGACGCCGGTGAGAAGCTTCTTCAGAAGCAGGCGATTGTTCAACTCATCATCCACAATCAGGATTTTCATGTTGAGCCCCGCTTTGGTTTCGTGGAAAGGAAAACAATACCACTCCCCATGGTTACCACCTTTGTGGAAGTGATGGAAGTGAAACAAACATAAAAATCACGTAATCATGCGGCGCCCGGCAACGGCCCCATTTTGCCCCACGCTGAAGCGGGCTGACCATGAAAGAAAAAATGACATGGAAAGCCATTTTTTTAGAAAATTGTAAATTACTGCTTGCATGGGGGGCACAAAACAGGCTATACAACCATCCATCATAGGGTTTTTGTTTTCAATTTCGGGGGAGTTTCGTTTTCTCCCGATGAGTCGCCTGTGTCGAAGGCCGTGCAGGTTTCCTGCGGCGCTTTTGATCGTTTCTCCAGCCGTACCTCTCCGGGTACGGCTTTTTTGTTTCATACAGGTTTTTTCTGGCGGGTTTTCGCCCTTTGTCCGAGGGGCGGGTATCTCCTGCTTTTTGCGTATTCTGTATCCAACACCCACCAGAAAATGATTGCAAGACTGGTGTACAAAAACTTTTTGTTTGATGCGGGAGAAGGAAGGGGAGCGTGAAGAATGAAGGGCTATTCAAAAAGATCGTCCAGAAATGTCCATGAAATCCGATTCTACTCAGACCGATTGGCAGAACTTGCCGAGGAACAGGTGCGAAAAAAACAGCAAGTGGAAGAGAGGTGGCTTGAAGATTTGCGGCAGTACCATGGAAAGTATGATCCGACCACGTTGAGTCAATTGGGAGAGAACCAAAGTCGCATATTTGTCAATCTGACCCGAAGCAAGGCCAATACAGCCGAGGCCCGTTTGACCGACATGCTTTTTCCTACCGATGATCGTAATTGGGGCATCAAACCGACGCCGGTTCCAGACCTTTGGACCGGGCAAGGTGAGGGATCTCCCATGGTTCATCCTGAAACCGGCGCTGCGATCCGTCATCCAGAGACGGGGCAACCCGTGACCCAAAGTGAGTTTATGCAGCAGTTGCAGAGCGAGGCCCAACAACGAGCCGAGGCCATGCAACGAGAGATGGAGGATCAACTCGTCGAGTGCCAGTTTCTTCCCCACTCCCGTTCCGTTATCCACGATGCCGTCATTTTGGGAACCGGCATCATGAAAGGCCCCATGGTGAATTTGCGGATACGTCCACCCATGCAACTGACAGCCCTGGGAGTTAGCGCGTCGCAACAGGTACGCCAGGAGTTGCGTCCCTATTTCGAGCGTGTGGATCCGTGGGGATTTTTCCCTGATATGAGTGCCAGAAACATGGATGAGGTGGAATTTGTGTTTCAAAGGCACCTCATGACAGAAAAGGAGTTGCGATCTCTGGTCAAACGGCCCGGGTTCAATGCCGAGGCGGTGCGGGAAATTTTATTGGAAAAACCTGGATGCAGTCGGAACGGCAATGGATATCTTCAGGAAATTCGGTCCATCTCCGGGTTGTCCAATCTGGAGGAGTTCAAACGTTATGAAATCTGGGAATACCATGGGCCGCTGTCATCGGATTATCTGGAACAGGAGGGACAGGGATCGGGGTTGTTGCAAATGTGGCAGGGTTTACAGACTGAAGGGTTGGATGACACTGAAAATTCCGTGCAGGTGAATGGTACTGTCTGGTTTTGCCAGGGTCGTGTCCTCAAGGTTGGGATCAATCATCTGGACAGTGGTGAATTACCCTACGCCGTGTTTTGTTGGGAGCAGGATGAGGCCTGTTTGTTTGGTTTTGGCATTCCCTATTTAATGCGGGGCCCACAACGGGTGATGAATGCAGCCTATCGGATGATTCTGGACAACGCGGCTCTCTCCACGGGACCGCAGATTGTCATGGATCGTGGCGCTGTGGAGCCGGCTGATGGCGAGTGGCGCCTGACTCCCCGCAAGATATGGTTCAAGCAGGATCGAGGGCTCTCCGCCGGGGATGCATTTCAGGCTTTTCACATCGATTCCCGGCAACCCGAATTGGCAGCCATCTACAACCTGGCGCGCCAACTGGCCGACGAAGAGACCAATCAACCCACGGTGGCACAGGGTGATAGACTCCCGGCCGGTCATCAAACGGCTCTGGGTTTGTCGATCCTGCATACTTCGGCCAACGTTGTGCAGAGGCGCACCGTGCGCAATTATGACGACCACCTCACCCGACCGCTCATGCGCCGCTTGTACCAATGGAACATGCAGTTCAATGATAAACCCGGCATCAAAGGGGATTTTGAAGTGGATGCCAGGGGTTCATCGGTCTTGATTGCCCGGGAGATCCAGGCCCAACAATTGATGTCCCTGGCGCTCAACTTTGCCGCACATCCGGTATTTGGACCTTTGACCCGGGCGGCCCCTCTGTACCGCAAGTTGGCACAGGCCAACATGTTGTCTGCGGACGAGTTTATTCTCTCCGATGAAGAGATTCTCGCCAACCAACAACTTCAAGCCAGCCAACAGCCGGCAGCGGGAGCATCTCCCGATCAGCCGGATGAACGGGATATCAAACAAAAGGAGCTTGCCCTGAAATCGGATCAAATCGCGATGCGAAGGGAAGAGATGCAGCTCGATGCCCAGGATCGCCTGCGCCAGCACCAACTGGAAATGGCCAGACTGCAAGGAGAGCACGATCAAAAAATAGCTGAATTACAAACCGATATCAATCTCAAGGATATGGACGTGAACGCCCGGGAGAAGCTTCAGGCGCGTGAAATCGGGACAAAGTTCAAGTTTGGGTCCGGTTTGTAAAGAGTGATTGAATATGCCTGGTCATGTCAAAACGTCTGTGCGGCCATATCATCTGGATCTTGATGGATGAATCCACGCCATATCGAGCATGATGGCCGGTTGGACGTTGCCACGCCCTGAGTACGTGGAACCTGTCGGGGGTCAACGACGGAAAAGAAAAAACTTTAGGGAAACAATATGGCAAGGCTTGCGTGCCGTCCGGTCAGGATGGAGAAGTGTTGATGACCGGACCGCACGAAGTATGCGTTGCAAGCATACGTTGGTCTGGTTACCCCATGCAGCATGGAGGAGGCATGCGGTGGCCAAAAGTGCAGAACACGATGATCCCCTTGCGCCCGGGTATGGAAGGGGGCATGCCAGCCATGTCTTGGCCTCGGGGAGAGACCACCGGCATCTCAGGATGGTCTGGTTGTAAACAACGAACAGCGAGTCGTAAAACAAAGATAAACCGTATCGAGGAAGAAAATGACAACAAGTGGAATGACATCCTACGGGGATATCAGTCAACGGACGGCGGCCTGGGTTGCGGCCACCATGTTGGAACATGCGGACCCGATTCTGGTTCTGAGCAAATTTGGTTTGGTCAAGGAGGTGCCCAAGAACACGGCGGAAAGCGTCAAGTTTCGCCGCCCGGTGCCCTTTACCGCTGCGATCACCCCCCTGGTCGAAGGGGTGAGCCCGACAGCGCAAAAAATGCAGTATGAAGACATCGTGGCCACCCTCAAACAGTACGGCGCTCCCGTGGAAATCACGGACAAAGTTGCCGATCTCATTGAAGATGCCGTTTTGCAGGATGCGGCAACCCTGGCCGGTGAACAGGCTGGTGAAACCATCGAGACCCTCACCTGGGGATTGATCAGTGGTGGCACCAATGTTTTTTACGCCGGTACCGGCGACACCAGCCGGACGGATGTCAATGATCCGGTCACCCTGGGCCGTCAGCGGCTGATCACCCGTTTTCTCAAGGCGCAGAAGGCGCGGCAGATTGCGTTGCGGATCGGCCCGAGCGACGGTCAGGGAACGGAGCCGGTGGCAGCTTCCTATGTGGCTTTGGGGCATACCGATCTGGAGTCCGACATTCGCAGCATGACCGGTTTCGTGCCGGTGGAAAAGTATGGCTCCTACAAGCCGACCTGCCCGCAGGAGGTCGGCAAGGTGGAAGATGTTCGTTATGTTCTCACCCCCCACATGACCCCGTGGGAGGCCGCTGGCAGCGGAACGCTCAACGGCATGAAGTCGGTGGGTGGGAGCAAGGTGGATGTCTATCCCATCATTTATGTGGGGCGTGGGGCCTATGGGTTGGTGGCCTTGACCGGAGAACGGGATATCGAACCCATGGTTCTCAATCCTGGCAAACCTTCCAAATCCGACCCGTTGGGTCAGCGTGGGTACGTCTCGTGGAAGACCTACTTCACGGCTGTCCGTTTGAACGAGGCCTGGATGGTCCGGCTGGAGTGTGGCGTGACCAGCAACCCGACCGGTACCTGAGGCAGTTACCGCTAACAATGACCGGGGGGCTTTGCCCCCCATTTTCTTGCATCACTGCAAGGGGAGTACACTCCCCACACATGTTAGGAGTAGTCATGAGTGTTTCGATTGCAGAAAATACCCGGCATGCCGACTTGCGGGCGTTGTTTACGTCGTTTCTCACCGCTGCGCAGACTCGTTGTTTCAGCAAGGTCGGATTGGCGATTCACGGTACCAACAGGGAAAACGTTTTGACCGCCAGTGCTGCCAACTTTACCATCGACAGCCAATTTTACACCCTGGCCGCACAGGCGGAGATCGACATCAGTGCCATATCCGGCTACACCCCGACGGTTTTGGCAACAGGAAAAAGCCGCTGGTATCTGTTCTGCCTGAGCACGGCAAGTGCCTTGTCGGTTGTGGAGGGGAGTGTTGTCACCTCTTCGGCGGATGCAGTGATGCCCGATCCGGGAACGACCGTTTGCCCGTTCTGTGCCATTCTTGTGGCCAATGCCACTGGATCCAACTTTACCCTGGGCACCACGGCGCTCAACACCGCCAACATTACCGCGACTTATGTTGATCTTTCCCGGCCACTCAGTGGGGCGGGCGCCATCACCATCTGATCCGATATCCATGCCGACGTGATGGTCGGGCGGGCGAGGCAATAACCTCGCCCGTTTTTTTTCAAGGAGTTGTTGACTATGCGAGACCATGATGATAACTTATATCAACAAAAATCACCGATTCCCCCTGCGCATCAGGAGGTTTCCTCCACGACGTTTGGTGCAGTATCTGCGTGGGCCACTCCGCCAAAAACCACGGTGCGTCTCGGACGTATGGCCGATCTGATCGCTCTGGGTCACCTGCTTCATGAGGCGCACATGGCAAGCCGATATCGGGATTTGCCAATGGATGTCGGAGCCTTCAAGCGGGATTGCATGGTGGCCATGCGCAGTCCACGCCAACAACTTTGGGTAGCAGAACGCCAGGGCGAGGTGGTAGGCGCCTTGGTGGCCGTCACGAGCAGGGTATATGGTTGGAGCCCGGCCAAGGTGGCAACCGACATTTTTTTCTATGTGACACAAGAAGGACGCGGCAGTGGGACCACCTTGTTGCGCCGATTTCTTGACTGGGCGGCCTCCTTTCCTGACGTGGTGACGGTGGTGCTGCAAACCGGTGTTGGCATCTATGACGATCACAGGGTGGAGAGGCTCTATGAGGCCTTTGGCATGGAAGCCACGGGTCAGATCTACCAACTATGGTTACAAGACAACAAAAAATTGTTTGGTGGGTCCACGATGGACTCCCCGACGTGACTGATATCCTCCGACAAGATAAGTAAAAAATTGCGAACCGTGTCCATGCCAAAGGCATCGTTTTGCAAAAAAATCTACGCACCCCACCCTTTTCGTGCTCCATTTTCAGCAACCGCCGGATGTTGCTTGACTCCAAAAGTTTAACAATGGGCATTGTTTTAACACCCCGCATCAGATAGGATCACACCATGTCATCATTCAAGAATAGCCATGAAGTCGTCAACCCCAGAGTGGTGAACCAACTCAGGCACGGTATGCGACAAATCGTTAAAAATGACGGCGCGTTTGGCAGGAGCGTGGCTGCCTGGCGACTCCATGCCAAACTGCGCAACATTCTCGGCAAAAAACAACTGCCACCACCCGACTATGTGCTCGCTCGTCTTGCCAACGACGCCAGCTTTCTGCGCGAAAGGCTCGGTGATCTGGAGAAGGCAAGACGATTTGGTTATGACCGGCAGGCTGATCAAGTCATCCGGGAGTTTGACAATATTGGCCCGTTTGAACGCACCTATGGTGGGGTG
>JADGBZ010000046.1:0-6235 GCA_015231175.1 Magnetococcales bacterium
TCCACCGGCGGGACGGCTCCTCCGGCAGCAAAGGCGGGCATGGGCGGCATGACGGGAATCACCAAGTTGCGGACCAGTCCTCCCGCAGCGAAGCGGGGGATTTCCGGGAGCCGCAGGCGCATGCGGTTGAGGGATTCCAGCAGCCCCAGCCCGTAGCGCCGCACCGCCTCCTTGGCGGATGACGAACTCGCCCGCCTCCAACAGGGCATGGATGCGGTCGCCACCGCCGAAACCGGGCAGGCGTCCCCCTCGCGCCAGCCCCACCGTTCCACCCATGGCATGGGCTTCCTGGGTCACCTGCTGGACATAGTAGGTGATGACCCGGCCATCCAGGGCGTTGGCGCGGGCGATGACGTCTTCCATGGCAGCCACCGCCTGGGCGGTGTCGGCGTTGACCGTGACCGTGCTGCCAGCCTGGAGGGCGGTCTGGAACTCCTGAGACCGGGCGATCAGCCCGTCGAGGGCCCCGGTGGCCGAGGTGGCGTCGAATTTGGCCTTGATCTCCGGGTCGAACGTGGCGAACTCGCTCTTGAAGCGGGCGAAGACGCGGGAGAGTTCGTCCAGCCCGGCCTTGACCGGGCCGGTCAGCCCCTGGGCCACCTTTTCGGGGACGCCCTCCAGGAAGCGGGCCTCGTCCTGGAGTTCCGCCTTGATCTTGACCACCCGCTCCTTCTTTTCCAGCAGGTCGTCGATCTGGCGGGCGGCTTCCTCGACTTTGGCGGTGTCGGCGGCGAGGATGATGCGGTGGGCGGCCTCCAGGTGGTCGCATCGAGTTGCGCAAGGTCGAGGATGTTCCGACAGTGAGCCGCTTCGAGGCGTTGCGCGGACGGGCCGGGACTGACCACCGACGAGATCATGGCCCTGACGCGCGGCGAGTCGTAAGGTGACGCTGGTCGATACCAACACCCTGATCGCCCCCCCTCGTAACCGCTTTCCCGCGCGGCACGCCCTTTCAAATGCGGTTGCGCCGCGATAGTTGTCAAACGGTGTGGAAAAATGGTAGACTGAAAGGTGAGGTGTTTTCCGCTTGCCGCATGATGTTTGGCTTAGCTGCTCGGGAGGTTGGGGCCATAGGGCAGAGAAAGGGTGCGGAACTCTTGGAGAATGCAGAAGTCTTGTGTGTGAGGATATGGGATTGGGTGACAGGGGTGCCGTGTTGACAGGGTTGCACGTCCGATTGTCGTCGGATGGTGGCCCGGTTATGGGGAAGGCGTTGTGAGTGGTCGTGACAGAATCACGGAAGGGAACCTGAACACGCTGTTGCTCGTGGTGGCCCTGGTGATGATCCTCATGACCCTGGTGCTGGCAACGCAGCCGTTGTTTTTGCGTCAGGCGCTCTCCCTGGGACGGGAAAACGCCGGGTTTGTCAACGCCAACATTCAAGTAGCTACCGAGGTGATCGAAATGGTCCTCGTGGGCTATCTGGGGTATCTGTCCGATCGGTTTGGCCGGGTGCCGATCATGCTCTTCGGCTTCCTGCTGGCGGGAGGGATGGCCCTTCTCACCCCTTTCAGCAGTGAAATCTCCCTGATTCTGGGTGTCGATGCCCTGGCGGTCTACTACCTGGCACGGATACTGACCTCCCTGGGAACCACCGCAGTCTGGCCGCAACTTGCCACCATGACCGGGGATTACAGCACGTCACGGAATCGTATCCAGATTCTTGCCAAGGCCGGTCTCATGACCGCATTTGGTGCGACCCTGGTCTATGCCGTCCTGATTCAGCTGACCAACTATGTCGGCGTCAAGACGATCATGCTGCTTCCTGCCCTGGTGGGTTTGGCTGGCGCATGGCTTGTCCGGCACTTCCTCCTGGAGACGGCTCCACGCCTGGAGGAGAGCCGCTTTCCCTTTCAGCGCCTGCTGGCCTTGCTCAAAAACAAGAGAGAGTTGCGCCTTAGTTTTTTGGCGGCTTTCTCCTCGCGCAATGACATGGTGATCATTGGCCTGTTCCTTATGACGTGGTTTATCTACTTCAGCGACCTGTTGCCGGATGTCAACAGCGATCAGGCCGCAGCCAAGGCCGGATTTGTCATTGGCTTCATCGGGTTGGTGGTGCTGTTCTCCATCCCGGTATGGGGAAGGATCACTGAACGTCATGGACCGGTGCGGGCTGTCGTGTTCGGACTGCTTCTCTCCGGCGTGGGTTTTCTCACCTTCGGCTTTATTGTCAATCCATTGAGTTGGTGGTCACTGCTGCCGGCCCTGCTGGTCGGGTTGGGGCAGGCTGGGTGTATCCTGGCACCGCAAATCCTGGTGATGGACCACGCCGAAGAGGGGATCTCCGGGTCGGTCATGGGGGCATTCAACACGGCGGGCTGCGTCGGCATCGTCTTTTTTTTGCAGGTTGGCGGCATCTTGTTCGACTGGATCGGCCCAACGGCCCCCTTCCTCTTTACCGGATTGGCCAATATAGCCATCATGTTGTACGGGTTGGCCATTTTATGGCGCCAGGAGTCGGGCGGCGGGGAGAGGTGCGACGTGTCGTGATGTCGGACGTGCCCGCAGGTGGGGGGCATGCCCGCCGTGCGGGTTCTGCGCAAAACTCCTGGAGATTGCCAGCGCATGTGGATAGACTCTGCCATCGACGCTCCTGTCCAGGTTGGTGTGCCGGACCGGGCGAGTGGTTTGGAGGGCCAGAGGTCGGCTGATGGCGGGCATTCGCATCCAAGGGGAAGAATCGGATCATGCCGAGCATTATGATTGGGTTGGTGACCATTTCGCTGGGATTGTGGGGACTCTCTGCCTGGTGGTGGTCCATGGTCGAGTTTTTGCGGGGTGCGGTCCCGCTCGTCTTGTTGGTTTTTGGTTGTATCGCCCTGGGGGCAGGGGTGAGGCGCTTGCGGGAGGCCAACGCCACCCCCGTTCGGAAGAGAGATCGGGATGCCGGGGCGTTGTGTGACCTCTCTTCGCCATCCAAACCGGAGCATGGACTGGGATGACGCCAGAACAGGATCCAAATTGCGGACGGGGTTTCCTGAAATACCTCTTCATGGTGGGGGCGGCGGCCATCCTGTTGTTGGTGGGCACGTTCTGGTGGGATCGGCACACCCCGGGAGGATTCTACTCGGCCAAGTCGGGCGATGCTCAAACCGGACAGGTGGGTGCGCCGCCTGCCGCCGGCCCGGTTGGCCCGCCGGTTGGCCCGGTTGGCATGCCGGTCGCAGCGACAGGGGCAGCGGGTTCTGCCTGGGTTGCTCCAGACGTGGCGCTTGATGGTTCGGTCACTCTACCCGGGTCGACCCCGTCGCGATTTGCTGCCGTCTCCCGTGCCCTGCTGCCCAGCGTGGTGAATGTCAGTGTCACCAGCACGCGCCTGCCGGAAGGGGATCCTGCTCCCGCCACGCCCGCGATGCCCCATGCTGCCGCGCCATCGCCGCTCCCCAACGTCCCCGCAGCACCGAACGCCCCCGGTGCCCCGACAACTCCCAACCAGGATCCCGGCTTGCAGTACGCCAGCCCGTTCAGTGGCGTCAAGACGGAGAGTATCGGTTCGGGTGTCGTGGTGACGGAAGACGGCTACATTCTCTCGAACTATCACGTTGTGGAAAAGGCCAAACACGTTTACGTGACCTTGTTCAATGCCCAGGGCGGCAATCAGGTGTTGCCGGCGGAAATGGTGACCCTGGATGCCAAACGCGATCTGGCCTTGCTCAAAATTGATCCCGAGACCCCGTTGCAGCCGGCTGCTTTTGGCGACAGCGCGTTGCTTAGTGTGGGGGATCCGGTGATCGCCATTGGCAGCCCGTTCGGGCTTGATCAGACTGTGAGCCGAGGAATCATCTCCGGGAAGCGCAAGGCCGTCGATATTGGGGGCGTCCTGCATCGAGGCTTGATCCAGACCGATGCGGCCATCAATCGGGGCAACTCGGGTGGTCCCCTGGTCGATGGACGCGGATATGTCATCGGCATCAACACCGCCATTTACACGACCACCAACGCCTTTGCGGGCGTTGGTTTTGCCGTGCCGTCGAATACGGCGCGGGAGTTTTTGGAAGAGACTCTGCGCTTGCCGGTGGTCACCCCCAATCTTTCCCGGCCTGATGTGCTGGCCGGGGGCGCCCACATTGCGGCGCGTCCCCCACCGCCCATCCAGGCCAATGCCACCTCGCCCCATGGTGATCGGGGTCCATGTGTCCAGTGCCACGAAATCCTGTCGGCAACGCCGGGCGCTCTCCCCGTGGCGGCGCGCACGGCGCCACGCATCCAGGCCAATGCCGCCATGCCCCACGCCGACTGGGGCCCCTGCACCAACTGTCACGAGATTCTGCCGGTCAATCCCGGTGCCTTGCCAGCGGCTTTCAACCAGGGTGGCGCCTCAGGGGCGATCGGTGCCTGGCACCGCAGCCGTGCGGATGCCCTCTCCGCTTTCAACCCCAGAGGGATGGCAAACGTGACCCCTGGCATGGCTCTGGCTCATGCCGTGCCCGGTGGTGCGGGTGTGATGCCACCTGCCGGTATGCCCGGAGCGGCCTTGGGTATACCCGTTGCTGCGGTTGCGACCGCAGCTCCCGGAACTCTCCAGGCCGATTTTGGCTTGACCCTGACCGTGCTGGATGCGCAAGGCGCTCGCCAAAGGCAGCTCTCTGTTCCCAAGGGGATGTTGGTGGATGCCGTCCAGCCTGGATCCGTTGCCGACCAGGCGGGTCTGCGCGCCGGGGATGTGCTCCTCAAAGTGGAGGGACGCTGGGCTGACAATCTGGACGTTGTGGAACAAAGATTGGCCCGTGCCAAGCCAGGAGATGAGGTACGTCTTGCGGTCGTTCGTGGTACGGCGCGGCAACCGGTCTATTTGCGGATCCCTTCCCGCACCGACAAGGCGGTTGTCTCTCCAGGCCAGCCCCAGGCTTGGAATGTGGCCATGACGGCTCCGATCGGGGCGCAACAGTGGGGGCCTCTTCCTCTTCCTCTCCAGGGTGAGGCGCTGGCGCCATCAGCCGGGCAGGGGGTAGTCAACAAGCCGGTTGGTGTGGTTGCCAAGCCGTTGCCTCCTGCCGAGTTTGAGTGGATGGGTTTGGAGATGGTTCCCCCACGGCCAGGGGCCCAAGGCCCTAGAGGTGGGACGGTCCAGGAGGTGACGCCTGGTTCTCCCGGGGCGCGCGGTGGCTTGCGAGTCGGAGATGTGGTTTTGGCAATCAACGGTTCCCCCACGCCGGACGCGGCAGCCATGGATCAGGCCATCAAGGCGACCGCCGGACGGCAGTGGACATTGCTGGAGGTCGAACGCGGTGGGGTCCGGATGTTTGCCAAACTTCAATGAGCGTCACTGTTCAGCGCCCTTTCAAGGAAAGATTGGAAAAGACTGGAAAGAATTGGAAGAGATTGGGATATGAAAGCCTTTGTCAGGGCTTCGCCCCGAACCCACCAGGACGCTGTCCTGGACCTGCCAGGGAGCCAGCCCCCTGGACCCCGATGCGTTGCATGGTCACCATGCGCGGGCTTGAGTGGTGAGGTTTAAAGATTGGAAGAGATTGGGATATGAAAGCCTTTGTCAGGGCTTCGCCCCGAACCCCACCAGGACGCTGTCCTGGACCTGCCAGGGAGCCAGCCCCCTGGATCCCGATGCGTTGCATGGTCACCATGCGCGGGCTTGAGTGGTGAGGCTTCAGGAAATGTGCCAATGGTGGCTCATGCGCGGGCTTGAGTGATGAGGTTTCAGGAAGTGCGCTGAATCGACACGGTGGAGCAGGGGTGGTGTAGCTGAGGTGTGGAGGTCGGGTGGTCAACGTGGCAGACACGAAAAACGAGAAGTCGGTTCAGGCGGCGGTTCCTGGTGCGAACGTACCTTCGCAAGGATCGGCGTCTGCCTTGGCGGGGGCTGCTTCCGAGGACGTGGTTCTGGGAAATGGGGCCCAGTCGGCGGATGGCGATCACGCGCCTGTCACACCGTGCATGCGCGGCATTCTTGCGTTGCGTGCCGCCGCCAGGGAGTTTGCCGTGTTGGCCAAGCAACGGCGCGAGCAACTCCAGCGCGGAGAGCATGTTCCCCAGAGCAAGAGTGCCCGTTTTCCCACTCCGGCGCGTGCGCCGCGCTCCGGATCTGGATCGGCTTCCATGGCACCATCCGGGGTGGCGAGTGTGGTGGGTGTCTCCACGTCTGTGGCGCTTGTGGCGGATGCTCCTCCGGCTGTGGTGGTATCCCCCCCCGCTGCGCCTGACGTAGCCGCAGTGGCTGTCTCCCCTGCCGTACCATCTGTGGCCGTGCCAACTACCACCGTTGCTCCTGCCCCTGCGC
>JADGBZ010000046.1:6334-26592 GCA_015231175.1 Magnetococcales bacterium
CCGGCTGTCGCTGCGCCGGTTGTTGTTTCTGCGGCCCCTGCGCCGGCTGTCGCTGCGCCGGTTGTTGTTTCTGCGGCCCCTGCGCCGGCTGTCGCTGCACAGGCTGTTGCAGTGACATCGCCGGTTGCACCTCTTGCCGATACAGCCGCCCTCTCTGCATCAATGCCGCCTGCCTCACGGTCTGCTGCCGTAATTGTGGCGCCTACCGTTGCCGAATTTTTGGCGGCTGGACCCGCTGTTGTGCCGGCTGCGCCATCCGTGTCCATCCCGCCTGTCCGGCCCAAGCCCAAGATCATGGTTGATTCCGCCCCGATCCAGGATCGTGTTGAATCCTCCTCCCGGAAAGGAGGTGCGCATGGTGTTCCGTTTGCGCCGCTTCAGCCGAACATCGCCCAGCCGACGATACCCCACCTGGATGGCGAGGTGTTGCGGATCGTCCTGCCCTTGTCGGCGCAAAATCCGGTCAAACTGGGCGATATAGCAGAGATTGTCCTGCCGTTGCCAGGTGGTGGAGACCAGCCACCCGGCAAACCTCTGCCGGGAAGCAGAGGCCAGTTGCCCGGAAAGCCTCCGACTGGTAGTGGAGGCCAACCACCTGGCAAGCCTCTGCCGGGTAGTGGCGACCAACCACCCGGCAAACCTCGTGCTGGCAAAAGAGCCTCGGCCAGACCCACGGAGCGGATGGTCAGGGATCCGGCTCCCCTGCCGTCCCCTGTAGAGGAAAGGCTGGAGGTCAAGGCAGTGCGGCGAGAGGAGAGATCCCAGCGGGTTCAGGTGCCGGCGTTCGAGGTTGCTGCAAAATACACCGCTTTGGATCCGGCCATCTTCAGACCGCAATCGGATCGGATGGCCAGGGAGACATCTACGTTGCTGTCAGCTGGTGCCAGGCTGGCGACTGGAAAGGAGACAGCCACGTTGCTGTCATCTGGTGCCAAGCTGGCGACCGGATCCGTCGCCAAAGAAACGGCCACCTTGTTTGCACCCAAGGTCAGCCTGAAATCGAGCCTTGCCACCAGGGATGAATTACCCCCCGTGCAAGCCGGAGTTGCGCCGGTGCGCGACCAGGGTCACATGTCACCTTGGTTTGCCACGCCGCCGGGCCGGGAGCGGATCGATGCGCCTTTGCCCGGAGGGGCGGTGCCGGGTCGGGAGCGGATTGTTGCGTCGTTGCCCGGAGGGGCGGTGCCGGGCCAGGGTCGGGTTGATGCGCCGTTGCCGAGAGGGGCGGTGTTGTCCCGGGAGGAACCCCGGATTTCGGCTGAACCGGCTTTTGTCGTGCCACAACCCGGTGTTGCTGCCCAAGTGGCCAAGCCTGTGACGGAAAAACGTGGCCCGGATATGATCCATCTGGTCCACCATCTCAGACAGAATGTTGCCCTGCATGATTGGGCAGTGGGTGTTGTCTCCCCCTCGGGGTCCGAAGAGGATGGTCCTGAGCCATGGGGAACCCTCCTGGTCAACTTTGGCTGCAAAGGAGAGGGGAAGACGGGTTCTCACCTTCCGACTGACCAATCTACTTCTTCCGACCTTGCAGACGCCCGTGGATCCTCGTTTCCCTGGCGCGTTGTGCCTGTATCATCCGATGGGGTGACGGAGTCCGCGCCTCTGCATCCGGAAGCGTTCGGGTCGGAGTTCCCCCTGCCGGATGGTCAGAACGTTGGGCGGGGCCACGCTTCGGAACGTACTTATCAAAAGCGCACCCAATCCTTGTTGCCGGGATCGCTCCAGGAGTTGGGAAAATTCGCCGGCAAGGATTCCGTGGAAGGGTCGACCTGGGATCTGGCGCTGAAAAAAACGTTCTGGAAGAACCGTTTTTCGGATCAATCGGAGCTGGGGATCAAGCATCGGGAAAACTCCTTCAAAGGGTCGAAGGTGCCCTATCTGGTGCGTGGATGGCCGACCATGTATGCCGGGGAGTTTCTGGCCGGGCCATTTGCCGCCCTCTGGAGACATCATATAGCGCCCGGTCCGGAAGCGCCTTATGTCCTTGCGAGGGTGCTTGCCGCGCCGGACGTGAGGCAGTTGTCTCCTTCCAGCATGAGCGCCGCTTTGACATCAGCATTTCTTGCGGAGAGACTCCAGGGTGGTTTGGGTTGCAGCATGGTCCATGCGCCATTTTGGACAGCTGGCCGTGGTGTGTGTCCTGGCCGGGCGGTGGCACACGCCTGCCTTTTCCGCGACACGGTGGTCAGAGGGAGAAAACTGTGGTCGACTGTCGGGTCTGTTTGGGGCCGGAGTCAGGGGGATGGCGGCGAGGGTCGGGGCTTGTCCGATGTCGCAACGTCCTCAGAGATCACTTCTGAAGAGGTGGTTGCACCTGCACCTGCCCTGCCACCTGCGGTCGAAAAGGTGGTTGCATCTGTTCCACCACCTGCGGTTGAAGAGGTGGTTGCGCTTGCCCCACCACCGATGGCCGCAATCGCTCGGCCTGTCTGGGAGCCTGTGGCGCCTGTTGCCGGGGTAGGTACGGATTTTGCCACTCCTGATCTGCAAAGTGGTGAGCCTGTTTTAAATGCGATGGCGGAACATGGGGTCGTGAGCATGGCTGCGGATGCCGAACCCTCCACCCATGACAAGCCATTGTCGGTGACCCGGGATGAACTTGCCACGCCGCTGTTGTTGACGCACCAGCCACAATTGGAGTCCGGTGTCGATGGCGCAGTCGGTGTTGGTTTGGAACAGGAGTCGGATTTGATGAATACAGGTCATGGCGGCGTCAGTGGCCGGCGGGCGCCTTTCGAGGGCAGGGGCTCTTTTTCTCCATCGGCCAAACAGATGGCTGAAATGGAGGCGTTTCATGCCCATCCTGCCGTGGTGCGGACGGTGCGTCCACCCATCAAGCAGACGATCGACAGGGATGATTTTCACCGGCATCCCGCCGTGGTGAATACAGCCCTCCCCCCGGTCAGGCAGACAACCGACAAAAAGGGATTTCACCCTCGCCCTGCGTCGGTCAAGTCGGTTTTTCCCCCAGCGGAGTATATGGCCAGGCCCGAGGTGATCAAAACCGCGCCGCCTTCGACGGCCAAGAGGTTGGCCGAGCGAAGGGAGTTGCACCCGCAACCCAGGGCGGTCGGTCCGGGACCAGGACCGGTCACCTACGTGGTTGTCCAAGATGCCCAACCGGCGAAAGCAGCCAGGCCGAAATCCGGTAAGCGGGTTGTTGACACTTCCGTCGATGCCGTTCCCGTCGAAAGCTTGGGGAGTGGGTTTGCCAACTTGATGGGGGACGGTGTAGAGTACGTGGTCAATTTGTTCAAGAGGTTGTTAGGGAAGGGGTAATGGTTTGTACATCTGCTTGATGCCGATTTGCCCGGAAAGGTTGGCGGCGCACGGGGAGGATGGAAGGGGATCCTGACGTTCGTGTCCGTCGATGTCGGATGTGCCGCTCGGCATTTGGGAAGATTTCGGAATGGCCCAGAAAATATTTGGATGACGAGGAGAGGCCATGCAAGCCCA
Source organism: Magnetococcales bacterium (assembly GCA_015231175.1). Lineage (NCBI taxonomy): Bacteria > Pseudomonadati > Pseudomonadota > Magnetococcia > Magnetococcales > Magnetococcales bacterium. Next base: position 9,794 of record JADGBZ010000046.1, read on the forward strand.
GAAGAACAGTGATAAACAGCTTTTTGTCGGTATTGATCTGGGGACATCCAGGACATCCATCATGTCCCGCCGTGGGGTCAAGACCATGGTGCGCTCCGTTGTGGGTTACCCCAAGGATATCATCGGGGTCAAAATTTTGAACAGCACGGTCGTGATCGGCCAGGAGGCGCTGGACAACCACCCCTACCTCAGCCTGCACTTTCCTTTGGCCGACGGGGTGCTGAAAGAAACCTCCGAAAAGGACGAGCAGGCCGCCCGCGAACTGCTGCGCCACGTCATCAGCTGCGCCGAACCTCAGGCCGATGAACAGGTCTTCGGCGTCCTCGGCGTTCCGGCCCGGGCCTCGTTGTTCAACAAAAGCCAGCTTTTGAAGATCACCGAAGAGACCATGGCCATGGCCATGGTGGTCTCCGAACCCTTCATGGTCGCCTACGGCCTGGACAAGCTCAACAACTCCCTGGTCATCGACATCGGCGCCGGGACCACGGACATTTGCGCCATGAAGGGAACCGTCCCCAGCCACAACGATCAGGTGACCCTGCTCAAGGGTGGCAACTATGTGGACGAGGTCTTCTCCCACGCCGTTGCCGAATCCTATCCGGATGTCCAGATGACCCGTTTTCTGGCGCAAAAGATCAAAGACAAATACGGCTTTGTCGGCGAACCAACCCAGGAGGTGGTAGTCTCCCTGCGCAGCAACGGCAAGCCTTTGCTGCACGATGTCACCCGGGAGTTGCGTTTTGCCTGCGAAACGATCATCCCCGACATTCTGGAGAGTCTGGAGACCCTGGTGGCCGGCTTCGATCCCGAAGACCAGGCCGAGGCGTTGAACAACATCATCCTGGCCGGGGGCGGCTGCAACATGGTTGGCCTGGATGTCGCCCTGGCGGAAGGGCTGAAGGATTATGGCAAGGTGCATGTCACCCGGGTGGCGGATCCCGATTTCGCCGGGGCCGCTGGCGCTTTGAAGTTGGCCACCGAGTTGCCGACCGAATATTGGAACCAGGTGGGTGACGTGATCGGCGGCTGACGGCTGGCGGATCGTCAACCAATCAAACATCGTGAAGGGGATCTCCATGGTTCAGACGCCACGACCTGAAGGTGTTTTATCCCATGTGATGGCCGGCATGAGTTATCTGGGCGTGCTGGCCCTGGTACCGATGATCATGGCCCGCAGGGATCCGTTCGCCCTGTATCATGCCCGGCAAGGGGTGGTCATATGGATCCTTGAGGTTCTTGCCGTCTACAGCCTGGCCCTTCCCGTGATCGGCAGGTTTTTTTTTCAGTTTGCCAGCGTGCTGTGTTTTGTGGTCTCCCTGTTTGGCCTGGTGGCGGTATTTTTTGGCAAGACGTGGCGGATTCCAGGCATCGGGGCGCTTGCTGACCACTTGTAGCAGCGGCGCGCCCGGCCCGGTGCCGGTCATGGCTGGAGGTGTTTGTGTTCAGGATGCTCCTGACTCTGCTCGTGACCTTGTTTCTGCTGATCTTTTCATCGCAAAACATGCATGAGGTCACCCTCCGGTTTGTCGTCGGCGAACCGGTTGAGATGCCCCTGATCATCGCCGTGGCCGGGGCGTTTATCCTCGGGTTTGGCGTGGCGGTCTTTGCCTTCCTGGTCCGCTCGGGAAACGGCAGAAAGGACGGTGGTGGGACTTTTTAGGTAACGATTCATCATTCTTCCAAAATAGAGTTTGATATGATGGACCTTGTCAGGGCTTCGCCCCGAACCCCACCAAGACGCCGACGCCGTCCTGAACCTGCCAGGGAGCCAGCCCCCTGGATCCCGATTCGTCTGCGATTGAAAAACTGGGATGGAGGTCCAGGAGGAAGGGCTGTGCCCTTCCTCCTGGTGGGGTTCGGGGCGAAGCCCTGACAAAGGCTTTCATACTTTTCATATTTTTCATACTTTTCATACTTTCAACGTTTCTCCCTGAAGCTGGCGGTTCATGCGCTATTCAAAATGCGTCGTCTGTAATGAAATGGTGGGCTGGGCCGGGTTGCTGGTCAATCTGGTCCTGTCGATCCTGAAGCTGTTCATCGGCGTCCTTTCCGGGTCGCACGCCCTGGTGACCGGATCGCTCTACTCCGCCAAGGATGTCATCACCTCGATCCTGATCATCGTTGGCCTGAAAATTTCCAAAAAACCCCTTGACGAAAAGCACCCGTTTGGCCACGGCAAGATTGAGTTTTTATTCTCCCTGGCCGTCAGCATCGTGATGATTCTGACCACGTTGTGGTTGTTGTTCAACGTTACCACCGTTCTGTTGGAAGCCTCACATCGCCCGCCGCACCTGATCGCCTTGTGGGTGGCGGTCCTCTCGGTCCTGGTCAACTTTTTCTTCCTGCACTACACCCGTTGTGTGGCCTTCGAGGTCAACAGCCCGATCGTGCGCACCCTGAGTCGCCACCATCATTCGGATATCGTCTCCTCCGGAGCGGTGGCCCTGGGGATTATCGGTTCCCACTACCTCGGACTGCCATGGCTGGACAGCGTGGTGGCCGTGGGGGAGTCGCTGGATCTCCTGAAGTTGGGTGGGGAGGTGTTCATGGATGCCTACCATGGCCTGATGGACACCGCCGGGCCCAAAGCGCTGGAAGATGACATCCGGCGCCGGACCAACAGCATCAAAGGGGTGGTTTTGGTGCAATCCCTGCGCACCCGGCGCGTCGGACAGGAGTTGTATGTGTCGATCGTCATCGGGGTAGATCCCGAAATGGAGATCGGCCAGGCCAAACGGGTCGCCAAACGGGTGGAAGAGGAGATCACCGAAACCATTCCCCACCTGGGGGATATCAACGTCCATTTTGTCTCTCCCCCCGGCTCCGTGCCTGAATTCAAGGAGATTAAAAAAGAGATGGATCACCTGGAAACCCTGGCCAAAAGTGGTGCAGTCTATGGTCCACGAGAAGCTGGATAAGCGGCCCTCCCCCTTCTGCCGTCAGGGGTGGAAACTGCCGCTGATCGTATTGACGGTCTCCTGCATGGGAACTTTTGCCTGGGCGTTGCACCTGATCTGGGAGCATCGCACCGATCTGGGGGGTGTCAACTATATCTACGCGCTCCAGGATCTGGCGGAAGATTCCGGCCTGATCGCCCACCCCCCCCGAACCAAAGGAGCGCCGACGACAGCCGTCGGCGCCATGCCACCCCAGGCCTCCACTCCCAACGCGGGGGTGGCGCCGCAACCCGGCACACTGCCACAAGCCGGGGCCATGGGATTGCCGACCCAGCCCGGCGCGCCAGCGGCAACCTTGGGACAAGCCGTCAGTCCGGCACCCGCTCTGCCCATGGCGGGCATGGCGCAACCGGTGGCAGCCACCAATCCCGCTGCCCTGGTCCGCGCCTCCCTGGTAAGCATCGCCGGGTTCAGGGAGACGGGCGCCAATGCCGTGGGAGAGCTCGTAGGGTCGGGTGTCCTGATCGGCGCCGAAGGGTATGTGGCAACGGCGGCACACCTGGTGCAGGATTGGAAACAATTGCGGGTTCGGGTCTCCACCCCCGATGGGGCCAAAGAGTACCCCGCCCGTCCCATGAAAATCGTTGCGGAACACAATCTGGCCGTCATCAAGCTGGCCACCACCGCTGTGTTTCCCTTTTTGCCTCCCGCCGATGTGATCGCTCTGCAACCCGGAACCCGGGTGACCGCCTGGGGCGATGACCGGGCAGGCAGCGTGATTGCCCAGTCGGGCGCAGTCAGAGGAACGCCAACCACCGTAACCGTAGGAAAGCGCACCTACCAAAGCCTGATTCCAACTGATGGATTGTTGTTTCACTGGGCCCAGAGCGGTGGACCTCTGGTTGACAGCCAATACCGTCTGGTGGGCATTGACATGGTTTTCAAAGATGAAGCCGGCAACGCCCACGGATACTTTGTCCCGGCATCCCTGCTGCGCGCCCATTTTCGTGATGTGCTCTCCTTCCCTCCAGATGCCGGAGGAGGCTTGGGTCAGGCGGGAGGATCCCCCCTGGCCGACAGGGGCGCCGCCATGCCTGGCCCGGATAACGGAACCATGGCCGGCTTCTCTGCCCAGCCCACCCTGCAAACGGTGGCAGCCATTCTTCCCACACCAGCCCAGGGAGAGGTGGTCCAGGGCGCCCCACCCCCCGGTGGCAACAACCAGGCAACTGCGACGGGACCGCCACAAAGCCGCCCCGCCGACCGCTGGTGGAAACTGGCAAGCAAAAGATTGGAACAGGTTCTCTATTTGCGAATCACCGATCTTCCCTTCGACACAACCTGGATGATGGGCGGAGATTCCGGGCACCTCCGGGCCAACCAGATTTTTGGCTATCCGGTATCGATTTTTTTAGGCATGTTGCTGTTGGGATTTGTTTCTGGCGTCAGTGGTGGCATGATGACCATGGGCGGGGGGATCATCAAGGTGACCGGCCTGATGGCCATTTTCGGTTATGGCATCGTGCTGGTCCGCCCCGTGGCCTACATCACCAATATTTTCATGTATGGAGCGGCGGCCCTGCGCTATAAAAAAGCCGGGCTCATCGATTGGAACAGCGTCCGCCCCATGGTTCCCTGGGCCATGGTGGGCATGGTGGGAGGCTACTACATCGGCATCCTGCTCGATGCCTCGGCGATTCGTATCCTGCTGGGATTGTTCGCCTTGAGCGTCGGCATTAAAATGCTGCGGGAAATATGGGAACGCCGGCAGGAGGCGACGCTGCGCCGCTCACGCGGGGAAACAAAACCCGTCATCGAAGAAGAGATTTCCGGACCAGCCTGGCATGGCATGGGATTGGGATCCGGTATCCTGGGACTGCCCATGGGGGTGGTGAGCGGCATTCTGGGCATCACGGGCGGGGTGGTGGAGGTGCCCCTGCAACGCTATGTCAACAGGGTCACCTTGCGTGTGGCCATCGCCAACAGCGCCGTTCTGGTCTTCTTCGCCTCCATGGTGGGGTCGGTGGTGGCCATGGTGCATGGCGGCTGGAGCGGAGCGTTCGAGGTCGGCACCCCCCTGATCATGGCCCTGATCCTCCTCCCCGGAGCCTATCTGGGAGGCATGCTGGGCTCCTGGTTGACCACAGTGATCCGCATGGATCTCCTACGCTGGATCTATGCCATTTTCATGTTCATCATCGCCGGTCGCATGTGGACCGAGTGATTCCGGCATGTTATAAAACACAGAGTGGCCGTTCGGTGCTCTGACAAAGAAGCTTTGACAAAAAAAGCTCTGGCAAGAAAAGCTCTGGCAAAAAATGATCTGACAAAAAATGCTCTGACAAGGTAACTATTCACCACCCTTTTAGAAAAGCCTGAACATGAAAGCCTTTGTCAGGGCTTCGCCCCGAACCCCACCAGGGCGCTGCCCTGGACCCGCCAGGGAGCCAGCCCCCTGGACCCCAATTCGTGGCTGGGTGGTGAATCGTTACCTGACAAGAAAGATTTTGTCAGGGCTTCGCTCCGAACCCCACCAGGACGCTGTCCTGGACCTGCCAGGAAGCCAGCCCCCTGGACCCCGATTCGCTACCGGGTGGTGAATGGCTGCCAGAAAGGTTCATTTTTTCCCTGGACCCCGATTCGCTACCGGGTGCTGAATGGCTGCCAAAAAGGTTCATTTTTTCCGTAACGGGATGGGTGTCAACCGGGCATGAAACTGACAGGAGAAAGCGTCGTTGCCGTCGGCATGGTCTTATTGGCCACCATCGTCGTGGCCAGCATTTTCAACCTCCCTGGCGCCGACATGAGCGTAACCCCTCCCCCACCAGGAACCCCCAATGCCGAGGCGATCTATGGTCCGGGAGTGGCTGTGGGGGTCCATGTGGCCATGCCCAACCCCCAACCGGTCGCCGAAAGTGTGCCGGGAGAACAAGGAGCAACGACCTGGCAGGTTGGACGCAAGACGGCCCCCATGCCCCTGGGAGGGAGCAAGGGTGGTTTTGTGGCCCCCAACATCAAGTTTTCCGAAGCACATTGGCAAGGTCTTGAAGCCTTGCCGCTCAACCTGGAACTCAAACGAAAACTCAAACTTCCTCTGGATCTGACGGGGTTGCTGATCGATGAGGTCAGCCTCAATACGGCAGTCGCCGGTTTGCGGGCGGGCGATGTCCTGGTGGCTTTCCAGGGCCAGGCCGTCACATCGCTGCCGGAGTTGCGCGAGGCAACCCGACGGTATCAATCCCGCAACCAGGCGACATTGACGGTATATCGGCAAGGATCCATGTACACCTTCAATGTCAAAGCGGAAAACAATCTCGGAGTTGCCCAGGTGGAGACCGCTCCCATGATCCTGCCGGGTGACATCATGCCGCACCCCTATCGCGGCCCTTGCACCCAGTGTCATGCCATCGGCACCACCGGGCATATCGTTCCGGATCCAGACGGCATCATTTTGCCGCCTGGACCCATCCTGGCAGGCGCAAAATCTCCGCATCGGGATCGGGGAAGCTGTGCCGTTTGCCACCAAATCATTCAACAGTGAGCAGGTTTGCCATGGGTAGCGGACATTCGAGCCATTCATTCTGGGACGAGCTGGGCTTTTTTCTGGACGCCACGTTGCACTCCCTGCAACGGGCCAACCGGGCTGCCATCGTCTGGTATGAAAACACCTTCACCCTCCCGGAAGAACACCGGGCAAGGTTTTTTCGTGACAAAGGGATCAAATACGCCCAACAAGGACGCCATGCCCAGGCCATAGACATCTTGACCAGGATCCAAAAACAGTTGCCAGAGGATCGCGAGGTGGCCTTCCACTTGGCCTTCAGTTGCCTGAAAATGGATCGCCTGACGGATGGCGTCACGTTGCTGGAAAACCTTTACCGGGAAGATCCCCGGGACAGCAAGGTGTGCTCCATCCTTGGCATGGCCTACATCCAGGCCAAAGAGTTTGAAAAAGCCGTGGCTGTTCTCATTGACGCAGTGGCCTTGAATCCGGATAATTTCAACCTGAATTATCGCCTTGGTTTGGCCCTGGACAGCTTGGCCCGTTATGCCGAAGCTGTGGAAGTTTTTCAGCGGGCCATGAAAATTCGCCCCAATGAGCCCCGCGTCTACCGGGCCATGGGGTTCGCCCTGGAACAAATGGGCGCCCGGGAACAAGCGGTCCAGTTGTTCAAACGTGCAACCCAACTGGAAGAGGGTGGCCAGTAGGGCGTATCGTGAAGATTCCCTCACAAGGGGGCACCGGCTCTGGCGTGAAAGGTCGCAAAGTGCAACATGATCCAGGCGCGTGGGAGTTCGATAAGGTCTGATGAAGAGACGACCCTGCTGGGCAGGGCTGCGCGGACCGGTCTTCTGTTGCCGTCAGCCAACCCCTGGGTGGACACGGTGCACACGCAAGCTTCCTTCACCACGGGGCATGGCGTGTTGTCGGCTTACCCGGGTCCAGTGGATCTCTGGACATGGTGCCACGTGGAAAGTCTCGTCGCACGCATGGTCTGGGAGACACCCTCCCTGGTGTTGAGCCCCATGCCGGCCAACGCTTGGCCATGGAGAGAAGCAAGAGAACCAACTGCTCCCCGTACAACGCCAGAGAAACGACCTGTGCCGGAAACTGCCCCGTTACCTGCGTTGCCGGGAGCCGCTCCGTTGCCTGCATGGCCCGAAATCGCCGCATGGACCACATTGCCGGAGATCGCCACGCCAGCTGAGTTGCCAAGAACAATCGCTTTGCCAGCCACGGCTGGGTTGCCAGAAACAGTCGCTTTGCCAACCACGGCTGAGTTGCCAGAAACAGTCGCTTTGCCAACCGCAGCTGAGTTGCCAAAAATGGTCGCTTTGCCAATCACGGCTGAGTTGCCAAGAATGGTCGCTTTGCCAACCACTGAAAGTCAACCGAGCGCCTGCGATCCCCCTCCTCCGCCTCGGCGAAAGCTGGCTGAAAACGGTGTGGCACCCTATCCAAAGACAACGCCCCTCAACCAACCAGGACCGATCAAAAACCAACCAGGATCGATCGGAGTCAGGCCTTTGACCCGGCGGCCTGCATTTACGCCCACCCTCGTCCCCTCGGGCACACCATCCGGCGTATCGCCACCCCCGGCGGCGCCACGTCTGGTCTCCCGACAAGAGCAGGGACCGGAGTCGGTGCTTTTCATTTCCAGATTGATCCAGTCGGCTGCCTCTTCCGGGCCCCAGGCAAGGTCGATCCTCCTGCCGGTAGAATCCCAGACAAGGCCGCTCGTCCTGCCGGTGGAACCCCAGGAAAGGCCGCTCGTCCTGCCGGTGGAACCCGTTGTTGCGCCTGTCATGCGGCTGATCACACCAACCTTGCCACAACCGGATTCACTCCACTTCCCGGCGAAGCCAGTCACCAAACCCCTCGCGCCGCCGGAACCGGTCATCGCCCAACCTTACCCCGGCCTGAAAGACGTTGCCCCACCCACGAATGAGCAACCTCAACCCGAGCCGGTCAAGATGGTGTTTGTCGCCATGCCTTCTCCGGAACGGACCGTGCCGGCCATTCTCATGCCTGAAATGCCCCCTTTGGTGACCAGGCCAGAACCTGTGGCAGCCCCGACCGCATCACCCAATACGCCTCCGTCCAAATATCTGGAGACGTTGCTGGCGGATCAGGAAACTCTGGAGGAGAACCACAAGACAATGCTGGCCGACCGGGAGGCCTTCAAAAAAGAACTGGACTCCTGGGATTGGGAGTCGCTACTCACCCCGGAGACCCGGAGCGAACCCAGGGTGACCCGGAAAAAACCCGTGCCTCGTTCCATTGTCAAACACCTGGAGTGGACCGATCTCGGCCACGCCTGCCAATTTGTGTTGGAAAATTTTTCCCGGAGCGCCATAGCCTGGTACCGCCATCACTTTGAAGAGGGGTTGTACCTGGGCTGGGTGACATGGCGGGCAGAGATGTGCCTAAAAAAAAAAGATGTCGCCAAAGCTGTAGCCATCCTTGCGCCGGCAACACACGGTCCTTGTGTCAACACGAACATTTTTTTGCTCCTGGCCCAGACTCTTGACGCCATGGGACAGCACGAACGAGCCTTGGCCGTGCTGCTGCGGGGGATGAACCGAGGGTTGGACGATGGCCGCCTGGGAAGGGCGGCTGGACAGATCATTCTGTGCCCCCTGCCATGAAAAAAGGCCTGACGCATCAAGGTCCAGATAGGAAGTCAGCCATGCAAATATCGATACTGTTTGTTGATGATGAACAGAAAGTTCTTGATGAATTGATTCAAGGATACAGCTCGCCCGTTTATTCTGTTTATCATGCGACTTCTGCACAACAAGCTATTGACATTTTAAATTTCCATCCAATTGATATTCTTGTTACAGACTTTCAAATGCCCATCATGAACGGATTGGAATTGGTAAAATTGGCATCGAAAAGACAAAAATCATTACATATAATATTCATGATAGAACAAGATCAACGCTCTGTTGCTGTTCAGGCAATTTATCACCATCCCGTAACAATTATCCATAAACCCGTTCATTATGATGAATTACGAGTATTCATCGAACATTGCACTGATCTGAAAAAAACAAAGGAAGAGTTGCATCAACAAAAAGATTTACTGACGATTGAAGCAACAACCCGTGAGCAAATCGAGAAGAATGCGGATCGTGCCCTGACAGCCAGGATTGCCATCAGTGCCCTTCTGGAGACCAGCCTGGAGTCGCTCACACTGGAAAAACAGGTCGCCGTGATCCTGGAAATCATCCTGACCATCCCCTGGTTTTCCACGCTGCACAAAGGGGTGCTGTTTTTTATCGATGAAAACAATGAACATCTGGAAATGATCGGTCAAAAAGATCTGTCGGCAGGCGAAGCCGCCCTGTGCGCCCGGGTGCCGCTGGGACACTGCCTGTGTGGCAAGGCTGGCAAACAACGCGATATCATTTTCGTCAACCAGATTGACCAGGATCATGTCAATTGTTTCGATGGCATGCAACCCCATGGCCATTATTGTGTTCCCATTATCAACTCGGATCGTCTTTTGGGAGTTTTGTGCATCTTCCTGACCCCGGGACATCAACGCAAACTCGATGAGGATGCCCTGATGGGCTCCATCGGCAACACCCTCTCCCTCATCCTCAAGCACCGACAAACAGAAATCGTCCTGAGAAAAGCGGAGGAGAGACTCCGCTTCATGGCCTACCACGACTCCCTGACCGGCCTGTACAACCGCCAATATTTTGATGTCATATTCAACAAATTATTCATTACGTTGCAAAACACCAAACGACGCCACAACGAACTTCGCCCCAAGGGGGCCTTCCTGGCCATCCTGGATATCGACTTTTTCAAAAAGGTCAACGATACCTACGGCCATCTCATCGGTGATGAGGTGTTGGTCCTTTTTGCCCGCGTCATGGTCGAATGTTTCCGAGACAAGGATGCCTCTTTCCGCTTTGGGGGAGAGGAGTTTGTCGTCCTTCTCAACGATGTCTCCCCGGAAGAGGCGGAATCAGCCTTGAACCGTTTTCGCAAAATGATCGAAGCCTATTCCTTTCCACAGGTTGGCAAGGTCACCGTCAGCATTGGCGCCATACAAATTCCGGAGAAAGAACTCTCCAACACCCTCATCGAAAAAGCCGACAAGGCGCTCTATTTTTCCAAAAAAAATGGCCGCAACCAGGTCAACCTCTACCATGACCTGATCGCCTCGGGCCTTCTGGAAGATGTCAGCCATGACTCCAAGGAGGTTGATCTCTGGTGATCAAGCGAGGTAACTATTCTCCACCCGGTAACGCATCGGGGTCCAGGGGGCTGGCTCCATAGTTACCAATCTTTTTCTGGTGGGTGATGAACGAATACCGACATGAGAGAAAGGGTTTATGTGGGCCATCCTGGAAGGGCAGGTCATCCATGAGCAATACCACCTGAAAAAGCTGCTGGGCAGCGGCGGTTATGGTGGCGTGTTTCTGGCTGACGAGGTGATCTGCGGTCATCTGGTACGCCGGGTTGCCGTCAAATTGTTGCTTCTGGATCAACATCATGCGGATCGGCAACTCCGCGAATTGATGGCATCCAGCTTTGATCACCCCAATCTGGTGCGTTATCTGACCCATGGCATTTGCCACGTTCACCAGGACAACATGATCTTTCTGGTCATGGACGTGGCCGAGGAGCGCCTGGACACCCTGTTGGACCAGGGTCCACTGGAACCTTCAATCGTCCTGGAACTGGCTCGGGATCTGGCAGCCAGTCTGGCCTACCTGCATGGCCGACCAGAACAATTTGTGCATCGGGACATCAAGCCAAGCAATGTATTGCGTTTATCCGGGCGCTGGAAGCTGGCTGACTTTGGCCTCCTGCGGGCCAGTGGCAGGCAGACACTCCACACCGACAATCTGGTGGGGACCGCGGAGTATTCCCCCCCGGAGTCCTACGCTGGCGTGATCACCCCGGCCTGGGACATGTGGTCGCTGGGCATTCTCCTGGCGGAGTGCCTGCTGGGTCAGGTGCCCTTGCACGCCTCCACACCACTGGCACTCATGCAGGAGGTGACCAATCGGCACAAACCGGTTACCTTGCCACAGTTTCCAGCCCCCCTGGACATGATCATCAGGGGGTGCCTGGAAAAAGAGCGGAAAAAACGTTGGTCAGCAGTACGGGTACGGGAGACCCTCGATGGTCGCGGGAGCGGGAAACAAACCTCACCCTTGCTGAAATCATCCCCAGGCATCCAGACCACCCCTGCCTTGCCGGTCCTGCCCGAAGGTGACAAGAGCTGGCATTGCCCGGTAACCGGGATGGCCTTTCTCCTGCTCCCCGGAGGGACATTCCCGATGGGGAGCCCTCCCGACCAGGGGGAGTCCGATGAAAGACCCCTCCATCAGGTCAGGCTGAGCCCATTCTGGTTGGGAAAATATCCGGTGACCCAGGGGGAGTGGATCCGGGTGATGGCCAACAATCCAGCAAAATTCATGCAGGCTGATCGTCATCCGGTGGAGTGGGTCTCCTGGCATGAGGTGCAGGAGTTTATCCAAAAACTCAACCTCCTGACCCGGGAGAGCTACCGTCTCCCCACTGAGGCCGAGTGGGAATACGCCTGCCGGAGCGGTGGCCGAGAAGATCTCCGCACCAACCCCGCAGACGTTGAACAGATGGCATGGTGCGCCAGCAACAGTGGCGGCTCAACATGCCCAGTGGGACAAAAAGCCCCCAACGGCTTCGGCCTGTACGATATGATCGGCAACGTGTGGGAATGGGTGGCGGATTGGTACGACCCCTCATATTACAGCCGCTCCCCACGCGACAACCCCCAGGGCCCACCCCACGGCTCCCTCCGGGTCTACCGAGGCGGCAGTTGGTATGATCTGCCGACCGGGATGCGTGTCTCCACCCGCCAGGCAGCCGACCCGGGGGAGCGGAATATCATTCTGGGCTTCCGTCTGGCAAGGCAAGATCGATGACTTGTTGCCCTTCACCCTCCATCACCTTGAACAACAGATTGTAGGAGACACGCCACCGAAGCCCGTCACCGGTCAGGATGGAGGCGGTTTTTTGGTTGAGTTGGATAATCTTTCCATACAGCTCCCGACGGTGACGATCCTGGAACCCGACCCGCTCCCCGACCTTCAACAAATTTTTTTCCAATCGGCCTTGTCCCTGCTGCGGGTGGATGTCCGTGCTGACCTGATCGACGTTGACGGCGTACAGGGGAACGCTCCACCGCCGTCCGTCCGCCTTGTCCCGAGCGTAGAGGCAGGTTCGATGGATCTCTTCCACCACCGCATCGACCAACCTGTTCTCCCGGCCACTGAAGTAGGAGATTGCCATGCCGGGCCGCAACCGCTGTTTGACCGCCGACAGCCGTTCCGGTTTTTCCAACATGCCATCGATGCCGACCCGCAAACGGTAGAGGTCAAACAAACTGGCGTTTTGCAGAGCGTGCAACAATTCCGAGTAATCCATGAGTCCCCCGCGAAAAGCCGCCTGACGGGAAAGTTTGGGCCACCGCGTTTCAACCATTCAGGAATGGGTTGTAACGGCGCTCCTGTCCGATGGTGGTGGCGGGACCGTGACCTGGGTAGCAGGCAAGATTGTCGGGAAGGTTCATGAGCTTCTGTTTGATGGAGCGGATCAGTTGGTTATGGTTGCCACCGGGCAGGTCGGTGCGGCCAATGGAGCCGGCAAAAATGGTGTCGCCCACAGCCAGGCCACCGGGCCATTGCAGGCAGACGCCACCCGGTGTATGTCCAGGAGTGTGGATCACCTCCAGGGTCACTCCGGGAAGTTCCAGCATCTCCTTGTCCCCAAAGGTGTGATCGATGCGGGGAACCGGACCGAAGGGCATACCCCAGAAAGCGGCATGGGCAGGGGCTTGTTCGACCAGCTCCCGCTCCTCCGGGTGAACCCAAAACGCGCATCCGGTTGCCTGTTGCAGCTCGGCGACGCCGCCGATATGGTCGAAATGGGCGTGGGTGTTGACAATATGGGTCAGGCGAAGTTGCAAACTTTTCAACCGTGCGAGGAGCTTGTTGGCATCACCACCGGGATCGATTACGATGGCGGTGCCGGTTGCGCGGGATCCCAGCAATTGACAGTTGACAAGCAGCGGACCGGTTTCCACAATTTCATGAATCAGGCTCATCAGGCTTTTTCTCCTGAGGATTGATGAAAGGGGCCATGGAGGCCTTGACACCCTCCTGCATGACCACAAGATACCCTTCGCGGGTCAGCCGATCACGCAACATTTGCAAGGCATCCATGGCATCTTGCAACTCGTCGTGGGGCGTCTTGCGCAGGGTTCCAGGTGAACCGGCCCGTCCCCACTCCCGGATCACATGCCAACGGCCCCACAAATCCGGCTGGATCTGGATGGAGTAGTACGAGATGAGGTCCGTGGCCGGGTTCAAACGTTGCAGATAGACCTTCATGGAAAATCATTCTCTCGCATCATAGCCGAAGAGGCGAACATGTGGACCATACCCCGCAGCATCGTCAATCATATCCTGGGACATGCCCAACGCACAGCCCCCCTGGAGTGTGTCGGTGTTTTATCCGGCCAAGGCCGTCAGGTGACCGGCTGGCACCCCCTGCCCAATATACAAACCGACCCCCGGCGATTTTTTGCCGATCCCAAAACACAGATCACCCTTTTTCGGGAGCTGCGCGAACGTGGTCAATCGATCGTGGCCATCTATCACAGTCATCCTGCCGGACCTCCTGCCCCTTCACCAGCCGATCTGGCCGAGTCTACCCATCCCGATGCATTGTATTTGATTGTCTCCCTGGGGACGCTTGGGCGCCTGGATCTGGGTGGATTCCTGCTTCGGGAAGGCCGCTCCGAAGCGCAAGAGCTTCGCATTGTCGAAGGTTGATTTTCCATGTGCAAGGTTTAAAACCGAGTCACAATTTTTCCAACTGTTCAATACCCGTTCACAGTAACCATTCAGGCAACGATTCAGCAACCTTCAAAAAATGGTAACTATTCAAAAACCCTTCCAAAAAAGACTTGGATATGAAAGCCTTCGTCAGGGCTTCGCCCCGAACCCCACCAGAACTCTGTCTAAGGCCCTGCCAGGGAGCCGGCCCCCTGGACCCCGATGCGTGGCCGGTGGTAAATGGTCACAGAGATGCGGGACATGAACCACAGCGGTAAGGCAGCGCATCCCCTGGTCGTTGCCAGGGGGGTGGTTTTGCGTCTCGGGAAGCGGCCTGTCCTTTCCGGCGTGGATATGTCGGTGGCATCGGGAGAGATCGTGACGATCATCGGACCCAACGGGGCGGGCAAAACAACCCTGATCCGGGTTCTGTTGGGACTGTTGCGTCCAGAGGCCGGAGAGGTGGTGCAACGTCCAAACATACGGATCGGATACGTGCCCCAGCGTTTGCCGTTGGATCCGATTCTTCCGCTGACAGTGGCCCGCTTCATGACCCTGACCGGTCGGCTCTCGCCGTCAGTCCTACAGGCTGCCTTGGCGGAAACCGGGGTGGAACATCTGACCTCGGCGACCGTTGCCACGCTGTCGGGTGGCGAGTTGCAACGGGTTCTGTTGGCACGCGCTCTGTCGCGGAAACCGGATCTGCTGGTCTTGGATGAGCCCGTCCAAGGGGTCGATTTTGCAGGCGAAGCCATGTTGTATGAACTGATCGGAACCATTCGGAACCGGCATGGGTGCGGCATTTTGCTGGTCTCCCACGATCTGCACGTGGTGATGGGCGCCACCGATCGGGTAATCTGCCTGAACGGTCACATCTGCTGTGCCGGAGCCCCGGCAAGCGTCAGCCAGGATCCGGAATATACCCGCTTGTTCGGGCCTCATGCCACTTCGGCCTATGCATTTTACGCCCATCAACACGCCCATCAACACGCCCACACGCCACAGCAGGCACAAGGGCCATCCTCCCCATGTTCCTGTCCAGAGGAGCCGGTGTGATTTTGGAATCATTCATTTGGCGCGCATTGATCGCAGGAATCGGCGTGGCCCTGGTGGCCGGCCCCATGGGGTGTTTTGTCATTTGGCGGCGCCTGGCCTATTTTGGTGACACCATGGCCCACGCCTCCCTGCTCGGTGTGGCCCTTGGGCTTTTGTTGCACTGGCATATCGTTGGGGCCGTGGTTGTGGTGACAATTCTGGTGGCCTTGCTGCTGGTCATGTTGCAGCGTCGTCCGGGCCTGGCTTCCGACACCCTATTGGGAATCCTTTCCCATGCGACATTGGCAGCCGGTTTGGTGGTTCTGGGGCTGATGACCTGGCTGCGAGTGGATGTCATGGGCTACCTCTTTGGTGACATTCTGGCCGTCAGCCCACAGGAGATCATGCTGATCTACGCAGGCGGAGGGTGTACCCTGGTCGTTCTGGCCATCATCTGGCGGCCTTTGCTGGCAACAACGGTGCATGAAGATCTGGCGCGGGCAGAAGGGGTCTCGGCGACCCGTGTGCAGATGATTTTCATGTTGCTCCTCTCCCTGGTGATTGCCATCGCCATGAAGGTGATCGGCGTCATGTTGCTGACCTCTCTGCTCATCATTCCAGCCGCCACGGCGCGCCGGTTTGCGACTTCTCCGGAACTCATGGCCCTGTTTGCAGCCCTGTTTGGCTGCATCGCCGTTGCATTGGGACTCACAGCTTCCCTGTTGTGGGATCTCGCTTCGGGTCCATCCATCGTTCTGGCTGCGTGTTCATGCTTTGTCGTCAGCCTCTTTTTTCCCAATCCCCAAAGGGCATGATCACCACTCGAACCCCACCAGAACACCATTCAAGGCCCTGCCAGGGAGCCAACCCCCCGGACCCCGATGCGTTGCCGGGTGGTGAACCACAAATCCCACTTTTTTTCAGGAGAACACGTCATGCATGAACACCCTTGGGTCGGTATTTTGATGGGTTCCGACTCGGACTGGGAGGTGATGCAGGAGGCTGTCAAAACTTTGAAAAAATTTGGCGTCCCCTGTGAGGTGACCGTAACATCTGCCCATCGCACCCCCGCACGCACCCATGATTATGCCGTTTCAGCCGCTGGTCGTGGACTTAAAGTCCTGATTGTCGGGGCGGGAGCTGCGGCGCACCTGGCCGGAGTAGTGGCCTCGCTGACCCCCTTGCCGGTCATTGGCATCCCCCTCTCGGCGACAACCCTGCAAGGGATGGATGCCCTGCTCGCCACGGTACAAATGCCGGGTGGCATCCCGGTTGCCACCATGGCCATTGGCCGCGCCGGCGCCCAAAACGCGGCCTTGCTGACGATTCGCATCCTGGCCCTCTCCCAACCGGAATTGGCTGAACGCCTGAACGCCTACCACCAGGAGATGGTCACCGCCGTGGAAGCCAAGGAAAAATCGCTCCAGGCCAAGGTGGCTGCGCTGGGGTGATACCAAACCCTTCTGGCGGGTCCAGGGCAGCGCCCTGGTGGGGTTCGGGGCGAAGCCCTGACAAAAG